>JAUHZM010000051.1 GCA_030426005.1 Gammaproteobacteria bacterium | reverse complement strand
CCACAACCAAACGCGCTTGACGAACCAACTCAGACAAAATAGAACGAATTGCAGAGCGGTAAGCTTTGCGGTTCATTTTTTGCGAGAAGTCTTGCGTCACGGCAGGGAAAGTCTTACCACCACCACGCCAGATTGGACTGCGTGATGTACCAGCACGTGCACGGCCAGTACCTTTTTGGCGCCAAGGCTTAGCACCACCACCAGACACAGCAGAACGGTTCTTTTGTCCGCGTGTACCTTGGCGTGCGCCTGCTTGATAGGCAACCACAGCTTGATGAATCAGGGCTTCGTTGTAGTCCGCGCCGAAGACAGCGTCAGAAACTTTCAAAGCTGATCCGTTTTGTTGTTTAAGTTCCATGATATCGACCTACTTCTTAGCTTTTACAGAAGGTTTGATGATCACGCTGCCACCTTTTGATCCAGGGACAGAACCCTTAACCAAGATGACGTTACGCTCTGCGTCTACGCGGACCACTTCTAGACCTTGCTGAGTACGTTTGCGCGCACCCATGTGACCGCCCATTTTTTTGCCTTTAAAGACTTTACCTGGGTCTTGACACTGACCGGTTGAACCCAGTGAACGGTGAGAGACAGAGACACCGTGCGTTGCACGCAAGCCACCGAAACCCCAACGTTTCATACCACCAGCAAAACCTTTACCAATAGTCGTGCCTTGCACGTCTACTTTCTGGCCAGCCTCAAACAGATCGACGTTAATTTCAGATCCAACTTCCAGCTCAGCATCCGCAGCATTCACGCGGAATTCAACCAAACGAGTTCCTGGTGCAACATTGGCTTTAGCATAGTGCCCAGCCATTGCTTTAGAAACTCGGTTAGCGCGACGCTCACCACTGGCAACTTGTACCGCTTCGTAACCGTCGGTTTCTACGGTTTTGACTTGCGTTACGCGGTTGGCAGAAACTTCGACCACCGTAACAGGTACTGAACGACCGTCTTCTTGAAAGACGCGCGTCATACCTACTTTTTGTCCAATTAATCCAAGTGACATTTTTCTATCAACTCTATTAGTGATTGGTTAGAGGGACTTATCAGTGAAAACCGAAGTCCTAGTTAACCTTAATTTCAACGTCTACACCGGCTGCCAAATCAAGACGCATCAACGCGTCTACTGTTTTGTCAGTTGGCTCAACAATATCGACAATGCGCTTGTGCGTACGTACTTCGAATTGATCTCGTGCTTTTTTGTTCACGTGTGGTGAACGCAGCAGAGTCAGTCGCTCAACGCGAGTTGGCAGAGGAATTGGGCCACATACCATCGCGCCTGTGCGCTTAGCCGTGTCCACAATTTCTTGTGCCGAGCGATCGATCATGCGGTGATCGAATGCTTTCAGTCGAATACGAATTTTTTGATTTTCGACGCTCATAGTTAACCTATAACCTTAAAATATAAATATTCTTATAGTGACTTATCGTTGAGCTCCCGACGAATCGAGAGCTCCACTCAATTTAGTCAGTAATTTTCGCTACAACGCCCGCACCAACAGTACGGCCACCTTCACGAATCGCGAAACGAAGACCTTCTTCCATCGCGATTGGCGCAATCAACTCAACTTGCATTTTGATGTTGTCGCCAGGCATTACCATCTCAACACCGTCTGGCAATTCACACGCACCCGTTACGTCAGTCGTACGGAAGTAGAATTGTGGACGGTAACCTTTGAAGAATGGTGTGTGACGTCCGCCTTCTTCTTTGCTCAATACATACACTTCTGCTTCGAACTTCGTGTGTGGTGTGATTGAACCAGGCTTGGCCAATACTTGACCACGCTCGATATCTTCACGCTTCGTACCACGCAACAGAATACCTACGTTATCTCCAGCACGACCTTCGTCAAGCAACTTACGGAACATCTCAACGCCAGTAACGGTCGTCTTTGTTGTGTCTTTGATACCAACGATCTCGATCTCTTCACCAACTTTGATGATGCCGCGCTCAACACGACCTGTCGCAACCGTACCACGACCTGTGATAGAGAATACGTCCTCAACTGGCATAATGAATGCACCATCAATCGCACGCTCTGGCTCTGGAATGTAGCTATCCAGCACTGCGCCCAGCTCGATGATTTTCTCAACGTATTGCGCATCGCCTTCCAATGCTTTCAGTGCAGAACCAACGACGATTGGTGTGTCGTCGCCTGGGAATTCATACGAATCCAACAGCTCACGCACTTCCATCTCAACCAGCTCCAACAACTCTTCATCGTCAACCATGTCCGCTTTGTTCAGGAACACAACGATGTACGGTACGCCAACCTGACGCGCAAGCAAGATGTGCTCACGAGTTTGTGGCATTGGACCGTCAGCCGCTGAACATACCAAGATCGCGCCGTCCATTTGAGCCGCACCCGTAATCATGTTCTTTACGTAGTCCGCGTGACCTGGGCAGTCAACGTGTGCGTAGTGACGGTTCTCTGTTTCGTACTCAACGTGCGCCGTTGAGATAGTGATGCCACGCTCGCGCTCTTCAGGCGCGTTGTCGATGTTTGCGAAATCGACCGCTGTACCACCGTATGCTTCTGACAAACATTTTGTGATCGCTGCCGTCAACGTCGTTTTGCCGTGGTCTACGTGACCAATCGTGCCCACGTTAACGTGCGGTTTGGTTCTTTCAAATTTTTCCTTAGACATAGTATTAACCTATCTACTCGTTCTTTCGTTAAACAATTACCAACTAAACACGATACCGGCTCAGCCGGTAATCATTTTGCGCACCACCCAGTTTACGAAGGGTAATCGCGCTTTATCGCAGATCAGCATGACAAGAAAATGACAAACCAAACCGCAAAACTACTAATGCCGCAGGCGCAAAACGCCTCCGGCATACTAATCGCCCAGCTAAACACAAGGTTAAGCTGAACCAAAAGCCAATTGAAAAATTCAACCAGCTATATTCATGGTGCCCACGATCGGAATTGAACCGATGGCCTCTCCCTTACCAAGGGAGTGCTCTACCCCTGAGCTACGTGGGCTTAAAACAAATCCAGCGCACCGCTGTAAAACTTCACAAACTCGCGGAAAGCCTGTAAAAAGAATCGCCAGGGTTTTCTCACCAGACAAAACAAACTGGAGCGGGTGATGGGAATCGAACCCACATCATTAGCTTGGAAGGCTAAGGTTCTACCGTTGAACTACACCCGCACATCTGGAACCGCACAACTGGCAATCGAGGCAGATCCATGCATTCCAGATCAAGTCACTATTTGCAATCAGTCAGCAGGAAATATTGATGTGAATGGTGGTGGGGGCTGGATTCGAACCAGCGTACTCAGAGAGAACGGATTTACAGTCCGTCGCCTTTAACCACTCGGCCACCCCACCAAACATCAATTTCTGATAACCCGCTTCAAGCAACTTAATCAATGAAGCAGCGAGCCTACATTCAATAAAAACTGAATGGAGCCTGCAGTCGGAATCGAACCAACGACCTACTGATTACAAGTCAGTTGCTCTACCTACTGAGCTATGCAGGCTTAACCTCGTTCAGGTGGCGCATTTTATGGCGACTCTCTCGGAATTACAACGATTCTTGCAAAAAAAAACAATTATTTATTCGGAATTAAAAATTGTCGTTTTTAGCTCACCACTAATGCTATCCATTACAGGGATACAATCCCATCTTTGCTGATTGCTCACCCCAATCCATGGCGGACAGCTGCAACCTTGACGCTTGCTGGTCAGTCATCGAAAAATGCAACCAGTAACTCTCTGGCAACACGACCACTTCACCTTGTTTTTGCACTCCGCTCAACTTACCGTCAAACAACTCAACCGCCGTGTCCGCTGCCTCCTGGGTACTGTAAATACCTAGCGAAATAATATAGCTACCATCATCTTGCTTTCGAACGAAGTGATCTAACACATTATTGCGTTTCAGATCGGTCCGCGCGTCAGCAACCTGCTCGCGGGTTTCGTATGGCCCCAGGAAGACCCTGAATACATCAGAAGTTTTACTCGCGCGTTTTGATTTACGATATTCAAGATTCGCGTTCAACAACACCGCTTGCGCTAACTCGTAATTCTCTCGATGCATAAAAGGGCCAAGTCGATAACAGGCCTCACCAGGTTTAGATATGGCAGCCAACTGCACTTCCTGCCCAGCTGGCACCACTCCGGCTTCCGCAGCCACTTGACTAAAGAACCGCTCTTCGATCTCTTTATTCAGGCGAATAAAATGTGGATTAACATCTTTTCTAGCTGCATGCACATTAGGCGCATACGCTGCACCACTAGGCCACAGAAAAACAACCACATTTAACAACACCAGACAGGCTGCAAGCAGGACGGCGAATCGCATCTATTGACTTCCCAACATGAGTTAAAGACGTTTTATCGCCTAAGACAATACCACAGACAGGCCACCGAAAACCAAATCCGCTTCAACTCGATGCTCAATCGCCAACAACGCTGACAATCGCTCAGCATCACCACCACACAACATCACCACTGGGTCATGCGCGCCATCCGATCCGCGCCAAACTGCCAATTCCTTCACTATGCGCTCAATTGCGCCGGCAGCACCATATTGCGCGCCTGCGTTCACACATTCCTGAGTCGTCTGTCCCACGACAGAAACGACATCCGCGGGCTCTGACGTAATCCCCGCTGTATTTCCGATTAAACTTTCCTGCATTAAACGCACGCCAGGCAGTATCACCCCACCCTGAAATACATTATCACTCGTAACAAGATCGACTGTGAGTGCAGTGCCCGCGTCGACCACTATCAAGGTACGACCTGGAGCTAAATGATACGCCCCAATGGCGGCCAACCAGCGATCAACACCAAGCTGATCGCGCCGTCGATACGCATTTGTGAGTCCACCTGCACGCTCGGTCACGAGCGCACGCTGAAGATCAACCCCAAGCTCCGCTTGCACTTGCGCTTCTATTAAATCAAACACACGCTGATTCGCAACACAGGAAGCGATAGCAGTGTCGACTTGGAACTCGGAGAAATCTAGCGTTGCAAGCGACTGATTCGCTACCACACCACGCGCGTGCGCCACACCACCATCCTGTAGCAGCCACTTAGTACGCGTATTCCCAATATCGATCAGCAAATTCACGACAAACGCACGCTCACATTACTATCGACCACCCGAGTGACACCTTGCCCGTCGACTTCTATCAACAGCGCTCCCATCTCGTCCACACCAGCCATAACCCCTTCTAAAGAATCAGCCATTCCCAGCACCCGTACACGTTTTCCGGCGTACTCAGACAAACGATTCCAGCGCTGCGTTCTCGGCGCAAAACCACTCACAGCGAAATCTGCCAGCATGTTGGTCAAGCTGCTGGCCAGCCCGGCCACAAGATCATTGCGATCACAAGTCACCCCTAAACCAGCCAAGTCTTGCCACTGATATGCACCAATCGGGTTGATGCACATTGAGCCCAAGCCCGATCACCACATTGCATGCACCTGTCGACTCCCCTCCTACATCTATGAGTACGCCAGCCAACTTGGCACCGTCTACCATCAAATCGTTGGGCCATTTAATTTGCACGTTAATTTCAAAGGATTCGCGCAAATACTCAGCCACTTCTAACGCCACGGCCAAGCCCAAACCAGTGATGGTTTCTGGCCAGCGCTCAAATCCCCAGCTAAGTGACATCATCACATTGCGGTACGGCGCTGACAGCCACTCATTCCCACGACGGCCACGCCCAGCACTCTGCGCCTCAGCCACACACAGCCGCGCCTGCCCCACGTCAATCGGCTGGGTCAACAAATAAGAGTTAGTAGACTCGATCGTCTGAAACAAAGTGAGCGAATGAATCAAGTCATTGTTAAGCGCGGCGGACAATTGCTGCTCGCTCAACAACGACACCCCGTCTGGCAACCGATAACCAACGCCGGGCGCTGCCTCAATCGGCAGCCCGTTGTCTGTCAAGTTCTGGATTCGCTTTTGAATGGCAACTCGAGACACCCCGAGCTGCTGCCCCAAGACCGTCCCTGACACACCATCATGGTTGTTAAGGGCGAAGAGTAATTTATCGTTATCTAGCATCGCGCTAGTGTATCAAACCCGCACCAAAGGGCGACTTAAACTTCGCTAGAACTGCCACATTACCTGGCAGCCACAACGGCCGAACTCGCTACTTCTGTAGCAGCAGACCACACTCGCGATGCTCTTCACCCTTAGTCGGATCAAAGTAATCGTGATTGTCCGGCAATTCTCGATCGTAGATATATTCTTCCACATCGAGCTCCGTTAGATGAAACATCGGCGCTACACGCACAGTGCCATGACTGCCAAAGGTAAACACATCCAGATTCTTACGATGCGAATTCTGGTCGTGGCGAATACCATTTAACCACACGTCCGGCTTGAGTTCTTCCATGGCACGATTAAATGGCTCTAACTTCACAATCTCTGAAAAGCGATCATGCTCGGGCGTGTCCAATGGCGGAATCGGACCATAAACAGCCGTGTAATGCGCGGCAGACATACGTGGCGAATACACATGCAAGTTCAGATCGAGCTTTTTGACCACGCGCTCGATATGACGATAAGTCTCGGGCGTGTTAAAACCATGATCAACCCAAATTACCGGAATATCCTTTTTGGGTTGTGTGACCAGATGCAGAAAGGCCACAGCCAAGGGGCGAAAGTTGGTAAAGATGACCGGGTTCTGCGCATGCTCGATCGTAAATTTCATGATTTCACTGGGGCGACTATTTTGGAACTCACGATTTAACGCGATTAAGTCGGCATCCGCATGAAACACCAGCTCTGATTTTGGATCACTTTTAGACAATGTTCTAACCAGCTCGATACTCATCTTTATTTTCCCTTTGCGTTACGCCACAAGCGTCTCCTCGGGCACGTGCTAATCAGTATAGGGGGCTGAACATATAATTAGTAATACTATAAAAATATTTAGTTATTCGTTTTTGATCTAAAGAGTGCTACGAATCAGTCCAGATCGCGGTCTTCGCAGATCGTCTGGCAAATAAACGTACTTGGAATGTGCAGCTCTTTGGCAATGCTTTCTAATACCAATCGCTCGCTTGGTAAAACACCGCCATTAGCTTGCGCCATTACGCAGAGGTCGCGCAACACCTGCATGGCCTGCGTTTTAGATGCTCGCTGATACACCTCACGACTACGCCGCTCAACCGTGGCTTTGGTTTTTTCCAGATCCAAGGTGTCTTTAAACGCGTATTTGCCAAAGTATTGCTTAAAGATATCCAACTCTTCTTCGGAGATTCCAGCTTCCGCGTCCGCCACTGCGATTAAACCCGCAAATAATAGGCGACGCATCGCCTCGGCAGTATCTGTTTTGGCCTCCAAATAGCTCGGCTCCATCAAACTTAAGACCGACTGCACACCGACTTCCAGGTCTTCGCGTGACATCTCACCGCCATATAATTGCGACTCTTCAAATAACTTGAGTGCTTTAACACGCAGCGGGCTGAACGGATGCGTCGAGAACCAGTCTGACTGTGGGGCACCTTTGCCAGGCTCCTGGTCGTCTACCATCATGTCATCCACCTGAGCCACGAAGTCATCCAAGCTGAACTGAACGATCTTGCTGGTGAGGCCAGACGACAACTTAAACAGCGCTTTGGCCACGGCATCCATGTCCTGGGCACAATGCGCACCCGCCCGATCAGCCGACAACTCTGCATAACGCGACCAAGTAAACAGCTCCAATGCCAACTTCGGATCAGGCCGAGTTTCACCACGCAGCAGATAGCCAATGGGTACAGCATGATGATCATACACATGATGCCCAAGCTCATGCCCCATCACGAACTTCAACTCGGACTCAGTGAAGCCCTCGAGCAAACTGGAAGAGAACATCACATACAAGCGATCATTCTCTGGCTTGAAGCACGCTGCATTAAATTGCGGACTGGAGTAAACGAACAGCTCTAAGGGGAGTTGCACGCCCAAACGTTCCACGCATTCATCGGCCATGGCCGCGATGCCGGGCGCCATATTGCGCGTGAGGCGCACAGAGGTTGACAGTAAATTACGCCGAATCCCAGTCGGGCCCTCCGCCTCGTGGCGCGCTACCAAATCATTAACACGGACCACATCTGGGTGTGCTATCAACTTGTTGTAGAGAGCTTGGTCGTCGAGACTTCGAATATCAGCAGCTTGCATACAATCCCCTGGTGCAATTATTAAAATACGATCACAGCTTATCAACGATAAACTGACTAATGGTTTTACGCGCCACAACCGCCTCCCGCGCTACCCCATCGATACAATTGTGACGCAAATTTTTGAACAACTTCAATTTCACATGCGAAGGCATTTTCGCAGGATCTGGTGCAAGGGCTATCTCGTCATCCAGTGAATGTAATAACAACACGCGCGTCGACAACTCTCCCAACGTGACTGACGATGCGATGCCAGCGTAGTAAACTTGAGCGGAGGTATTCAGCGGAATACGTCCCTTATACACCAACTCATCTTCGTGAATGGACTTCTGCACGGCTGCTTGCGGAGAGATCTTACTAACATCCATCTCGCGGATCGTCAGCAAATGGCTGTAATTCGGGACTTTATAAAACAAGAACCGCGAGATCGGCGCGATCAATCGAGCCAGCCATAACTGCCACCACGGCACATTGTGCCCCACATCAAACGCTGTGCTGATGCCGATCAAGCCGGCCACTTTAGGGTGAAAGTCTTCTTCCTCCTCTAGCGCCTTGGCAGCCAAGGTCATCAGCGCACCACCAAAAGAGTAACCCATCAAAATAACTTGCTCAGCATCCTTTGATTGGCGGCGCACCTCATCAGTGATCATCGCCACCAAATCACGGTAGGCCGGCACCATGCAGTGATCTTCAAACGAGTCTTCACCGTGACCCGGCATTTCTAACGAGATGACACTAACACCATGATTCTTCACCATGTGTTCGAGCGCGGCTTTTTGCGCAAAAGCATGCCCCCGCAGGCCGTGCAGGTAAAACAGAATGGTCTTCTTAGTGCCTATCTCAAACGCTTTCATAGATGCGCGCTAGACACTCAACTTAGGCTGCCTGCGCATCCTTCTTAGCCAGAAACTCATCATAACTGCCGACGAATCGCTCGATTTTCCCATCTTCGATCTCAAATATTTGGTTCGCCAGACTGCTCACGAATTCACGGTCATGGCTGACAAAAATAAGTGTGCCTTCGTAATTAGCCAACGCCAGATTCAATGACTCGATGGACTCCATATCCAGGTGGTTAGTCGGTTCGTCCATAATAATCACATTAGGCCGCTGCATCATAATCTTGCCAAACAGCATACGCCCTTTCTCGCCACCGGATAACACTTTTACTGGCTTTTTGATGTCGTCTTTAGAGAACAGCATCTGCCCCAGAACGCCGCGCACAAATTGCTCATCTTCATCCGCTTTGCGCCATTGATACATCCAGTCATACACACTCATATCGGTTTCAAAGTCATCCGCGTGATCTTGCGCATAGTATCCGATTTCGGCATTTTCCGACCATTTTACCGTGCCACCCTGTGGCTCAACTTCACCCAGCAAATTACGGATCAAAGTCGTCTTACCGGCCCCATTCTGACCGATGATTGCAACGCGCTCACCAACTTCAATATTGAACGTTTGATTGGCGTACAACGGCGCATCATAAGCCATCGTCAAGCCTTCAACTTCCAAGGCGTTACGAAATAGCTTTTTGTCTTGTTTAAAACGAATAAACGGATTCACGCGACTCGACGGCTTAACCTCATCCAGCTTGATTTTCTCCAACTGCTTTTGACGCGAAGTAGCCTGCTTTGCTTTCGATGCATTGGCAGAGAATCGACTCACGAAGGTCTGCAGCTCAGCAATTTGGGCTTTCTTCTTGGCGTTCTCGGCATGCAATCGCTCGCGCGCCATTTCTGCTGCTGTCATGTATTCATCGTAATTGCCCGGGAACAGCTTGATGTCGCCGTAATCCAAATCCGCCATATGCGTGCACACGGTATTCAAGAAATGGCGGTCGTGCGAAATAATAATCATGGTGCTGTTGCGCTCCTGCAGCACTTTTTCCAACCATCGAATGGTATGAATATCCAGGTTGTTGGTTGGCTCGTCCAAAAACAGGATATCAGGGTCCGAAAACAACGCCTGCGCCAACAAGACTCGCAACTTCCAACCTGGTGCCACTTTGCTCATCGGCCCAAAATGTTGTTCCAAGGGAATACCCACGCCCATCAGCAGCTCGCCAGCACGCGCTTCCGCGGTGTAGCCGTCCATTTCAGCGAATTCCATTTCCAGCTCAGCGACTTTAATGCCCTCTTCTTCACTCATTTCCGGCAAGCTGTAAATCCGATCACGCTCTTGCTTGACTTCCCAGAGTTGGTGATACCCCATGATGACTGTGTCGATGACCGTAAACTCTTCGTAGGCAAACTGGTCTTGGTTCAACTTACCGATACGCTCGTTGGGTGTGATTGACACATTGCCGCCCGTTGGCTCCAGGGAGCCATCCAGAATCTTCATAAAGGTCGATTTTCCGCTGCCATTAGCGCCGATCAAACCGTAACGATTGCCGTCACCAAATGTAACAGAGATGTCTTCGAACAATGGCTTGTCGCCGAATTGCATGGTGATGTTTGCAGTGGTAATCATGACAATAATTGGAGTCCAAAATTTAATCGGCGTAGTGTACTGATTTGTCTGCGGCTAGCAAACCGAGAATAGCAAGAAACCGAACAAAATGGTGGCCCCGAGGTGAACCCAAGCAATGCCCACCAAAACAACAGGCAAAAAAAAGCCGACCCATCCATGGGCCGGCCTTTATTCTCAAATACGTCAGACTTAGAACGTCAACTGAAAACGTACGCGGAATTCGCTACCGTCGTCATCTGATGTGTTGCTTTCGCCGTCAGTGTAGTTCACACCGATTTTGACGTTTTTGTGTGCGTAGTAGTTCACACCCAGCGTGTAGGCTGACGCGTCGTCATCACCCAACTCGATGTCACTGTGGTTACCGTCGCCGTCTTCGTAGCGCGCAACCATTTCCCACGCGCCTGCTTTACCTTTAGGCGCAACACGCTTGAACGCTCCGTCTTTATAAGGACGAGTCTCACCAGTGAAGATATAGCCCGCTTGAACATAGTAGCCACTCAAGTCATCAGCTGCACCTTCTTCACCGTCCATGAATTCCGCTTGAATGTGGAAAGGACCAGAAGTGAAGGCTGTTTCCAGGCCCAATGCAGAGCTCTCATCGATATCTTTATACGCCACACCCAAGTGGAATACAGACGTGTCCGTTTTCAGCGGTGCGAATGTGTAACGCGCTGCGAAACCGATTTCAGAATCTTTTTCGTCATCAGTAAAAATACCAATACCGTAAGTAGACTTTCCACCTTTACCAGAAAGCTGCACACCTTCCGCACGACCTACTGCATATCGCTCAGTGATCGCAGAACGCTCCAAAACGCTAATATCTTTTGACGAAGTCAGTTCTTCCAAGCCGAAAGGCATCTTTTGGTTACCGATTGTTACCGTCGCGCCTTTACCCCAACCGGTGTAACGCAAATAAGCATCTTCGATACCGCTACCGTCGATATTAAACTGCGACTTAAACGCCCAGTTCTTAGAAACATTACCTTTGACGTAAATGCGGCCGCGACGCAGGTCAAAATCGTCCTCGTCCACTTCACCATTCAATTCTGAACGGTTGTAGTCATACATGATTCGACCACCAGCTTCGAACTTATAGTCACCGCTAGACACCTTCAGGCCGCCTTTGGTTGACACTTCAACTTCAGCGTTGGCGTTGGAAGCTGCCATTGTAGTTGCAGCCACAAGCGCTGCGATCAACTTAATTTTCATTTAACTCAAACCTCTATTTATATAGGAATAGTGAAACCGTAGATAAGTCGCCACAACCTGAAATCACAACTTATCTACCGATTTCATTTTTGCCAGATTACTCAAGACGGGGGTATTCTCGCCATGTACAGTTACAGAAATATGACAACGACAGTCTGCCGCACAGTGCTTAGAAACAAAAAAGCCAGCAGAAAGCTGGCTTTGATGAAAAGTTTGAGTTATCTACCGCGTTATGGCGTACCGGATTGTGCCTGCTCTTCTTGTTGCTTTCGCCACTCATCGTAAGAGATCGCTTCATCCGGGTTTGGCGCTTCAGCTTCTGGTTTCGGGGTACTTTTAACCATCACGGGTGGACGCGTTATGTCCACCACTGGACCAGCAACCACCACGTCATCTTTATTACTGCACGCGGCGATCAGACAACAACTTGTCAGTACCACGAGGTATTGTGTCACTTGTTTGAACATACTAAGGTTGTCCTAGGAGATTATATTCGGGTGCAAAATCGTGCCGGTATAATAGCAAATTAAAATAATTAGTCATCTTAACTAAGCGACATTCCCACCACACTTATGTCTAAGGCCTCCACTCGAGTCAATCCACACCTTGTCCTCGGCCCACTGGTCGCGGTGATTTGTTATGCCGCCATGTATTTCAGCGCACTGCCGCCCATCGCCTGCGCCACGGCCGCGATCACATTGCTAACCGCTTGGTGGTGGGCCACCGAAGCATTGCCAATTCCTGCCACTTCTCTGGTACCTTTTTCACTCTTCCCGGTATTTGGCGTCATTGATCACAAGACCGCCGCGTCTGGACTTGGATCACACATTATTTTACTCATGATGGGCGGCTTTATGATGGCTAAGGCACTGGAACGCAGTGGTGCACACCGCCGTTTCGCAGTCAGTATTTTACGCTGGGTTGGCCCGCATAGCGTCAAACGTCTGGTGGCCGCTTTCATGTTGTCCGGTGCATTATTGTCAATGTGGATCAGCAATACCGCCACCTGCTTAATGCTAATGCCGATCGCATTGGCTTGCCTGAAACAGATCGAAAACCCCGAACTCGCCGCCCCCTTGGTGCTGGCCATCGCCTATGCGTGCTCGATCGGCGGCATCGCGACACTGGTTGGTACGCCACCGAATGTCATTTTTGCTGGCGTATACTCAGAAGTCGCCGGGCAAGGCTATGGCTTTTTAAACTGGATGAAAATCGGCGTCCCAGTGGTTGCTTTACTTATTCCTATCGCCTGGCTTTGGTTGACACGCAACGTTCATGGAGAATGCGATGTCGATTTACCAGCCACTAGCGAGTGGCAAGCTGACGAGCGACGTGTGGTCGCGGTATTCGCCTTAGTGATCGTGCTCTGGGTATTTCGCAGTCAGCCGTTTGGGGGTTGGACTGGCCTGTTCAATCTCACTGGTATTGGTGACGCTACGGTCGCCGTGTTCGGGGCGTTGCTGATGTTCGCGGTACGCTCGTCACGCGGCGGTGGCTTGTTAGACTGGCCCACTGCACGCACGATTCCGTGGGGCATCTTATTAATGTTTGGTGCTGGCATCACCATCGCCAAAGCATTTTTCGCCAGCGGTTTAGCAGACATCATCGGCGCCGGCATGAGCACCGTCATCGGTGACTTACCGGTGTTTGTGGTGATCTTAATGATTTGCGCCGGCATAACCTTTTTCACCGAGATCAACTCCAATTTAGCGACCACCACACTGGTGCTCCCAATTCTCGCCGCCACCGCCACGGCT
>JAUHZM010000350.1 GCA_030426005.1 Gammaproteobacteria bacterium | reverse complement strand
AAACATGGCACCCAGATACCAGAGCCGTTGCTGCTGATTATAGAACAAGCCATTTTCGATACCGGCGCGAACCGTACTCGCAGTCCCTTCTGGGCGCAAGGTCAACGAATCGCCATTGCGATCCTCAAAGGTATACATTTCTTTAGAGACGATATCGGTCTCTGCTCCAATCGAACGCGCGAATAATTGCGTACTCTCTACCATTGGCGTGCGAATTTGCTGATAACCAAACTGCCTAAAAAGATCAGCACAGACCGTTTCAACATACTGCCACAGCGCTGAGTCCTGCGGCAAAATATCGTTCATACCGCGAATGGCTTTGATTTGAGATTGCTTATTCATGAGAAAACGGATTACTGAGTAATTCTTAATTATGGTGACTGATTGGGACCGTTGCGAAGGCGATTATTCGCCAATCGAAAACCTTGCAAACACGCCCTCGCGATGCGGCGCCAGATCAAAATCGTCACCATTCACTTTGGCGGTCACCGCATCTGCTTTGCCCAAAAAGACCGTAATCGGGAGCTCGGATTGAACTTCCAACTGCTCGCCACCAGCGTAACTCTTATAGGCCAATCGCTTTCCATCACTGTCACGAATATCAACCCAGCAAGTGTCATTGAAATCGAGCACCAGTACATGTCCAACACGCTGTGCCAACGCTTCTTCCTCAGAAGCCTCGCCAGACTCTTTATCTATCGATACCTCGGTTTCGGCACTTCCGCTGCTACCCTCTTGATCGCCGTCAACTAAGGTGTTTTCTTCACTCTGCTCAAGTATCTCGGTCGCTGTTTCTGCTTCGTCCGGCTGCGTCGCAGTCGGGCCAGCAGTCACACTTTGCACCACTGGTGTGGTTTGATCACCAAGCAGGCCATCAAATTTTCCGGTGTACCAAAGCGAAATTACGCCAGCAATCACCGCCACCACGATTAATTTGCCAAAGCTAAAAAAACGTCCGCCGTCAGACTCCGATGCCGAGCCGATACCACGCGGCATATCATCTAAGCGCGCGCCCTTCTGCCAGTTCGGGTTCAGATAGTGTTCCAGCACCTGCTCAGCATCAAGCCCTAGCAGGTTTGCGTAGGAGCGGATATAACCACGCACATAAGTAGGTTCGGGCAACCCTTCGCTCTGATCGAGCTCGATAGTACGAATTTGAGTGACCGACAAGTTCAGCTCATCGGCGATTTCTTCGATCGTGCGGTTCTGTTGTTTACGCGCAGCAGCCAACAGACTACCACTGCCTTCTTGCGGCACAGCACGCACATCATCAGTAAGTTTATTTTTTTCTTCCATTACAACCTCAAACCAACCCGAACCCAGAACGACTCGACGCTGAGAAGGATTCTCAGCATCAAACCCAATTTTAGGAAATATTCTTAGTCTCTGCTCTGACGTACCGAAGAGGCTTCTTTGGAACCTGGAAAATCAACCAACAGCTTGCTGCGATAGCGCTCAGCAACATCACGAGCATCAAGTGCGGATTCTATTTTATACGCCAGCAAAAGCGATCCAGGTTGCGGATTAGTAATGGCAAAATAACGCTCGATATAAGCACGTGCCGACATGTATGACTGTTCTTCAAATTTAAGCTTGGCCAGCTGGTACAAAGCAGGGCGTAAGCGTGGATTCAAAGACAGCGCTTTCTTCAAATACTGTTCTGCGGCACGGTCCTTTACCTTCAACAAACATTCCCCAGCCCGCATGTAGCTGAGTTGCGCCTTGTCAAATAAAGGGTTAGCTACCGCAATCTCGAAATAGGAGACTGCTTCACGCTCTTTGCCAATCTGACACAGAAACACACCAAAGTCATGTGCGGCGGCGGAATTCTCAGGATCAGTTTTCACTGCCCGCGCAAAATGCCGCTCTGCCTCACGGTTTTGCTCCAATTTCAGCATTAATAGCGCCATCACATAGTTTGAATCCGAATGATCGGGATCAATGCTTAAGGCGCGCTCCAATTGCTGTTTCGCGGTAGCGTACTGTTCTTGCCGTAAATAACCCTGCGCCAGCTTGGTATGTACCATGGCGCGATCAGAGCGTGATTTCTTAACTTTCGTGATCTGTTTGGGGTTACCGCCGGAACTCACACATGAAGCTAGAAATACAATTAGGAATACGCTTAAACAAGCGCGGATAAGTGCTGAAAATGAATGGGTATTTTTAGGCATAGACCTCATTGTATTTTCTTGGCCTGGGTTTGTCTAAATTTTTCGGCACGACGTGTCCTATCCATCACGTCGCCGGCCAACTGGCCGCAAGCTGCTTCGATATCATCGCCGCGTGTTTTACGTACCGTCACGATCACGCCAGCATTGTGCAGAATGTCGCGAAATCGGTGAATTCGATTATTCGATGAGCGCTCATAATCAATCCCTTCAAACGTGTTGAACGGAATTAAATTAACTTTACCCGGCACGGTCTGCATCAGGTCGGCCAGTTGTCGGGCATGCTCTGGTTCATCATTCACACCGGACAGCATGACGTATTCAAACGTGATGCGTGCTCGTTGTGAGTCAGCAACATAGCGATTGCATGCTGCCAGCAGTTCTTTAATTGGGTATTTACGGTTAAGCGGTACGAGCTCGTTGCGTAACTCGTCATTCGGCGCATGCAGAGACACTGCCAGACTGACTGGGCAAGCTTGCTTGAGTTCGTCAATTTTAGGCACCACACCAGCCGTACTCAGCGTTATCCGCCGCTTAGACAAACCAAAACAAAAGTCGTCCTGCATGATTTTCATAGCCGACACGACATTATCGAAAT
>JAUHZM010000050.1 GCA_030426005.1 Gammaproteobacteria bacterium | reverse complement strand
CCGCGCGAGACAACTTCGCCGCTCTGATTTACCGCCGCTGGTTGGTCGTCGTCATCGAGGATTAATATGTCGGTGCCGAGTAATGGTTTGCCGACAGAAGACCATCTGCCTTCGGATTGTTCGGGATCGATGGTGGTAATGACGCCTTCGGTTAACCCGTAAAGCTCAATGATGCCGCAATCGAAGTGTTTGAATAAGGCGCGCTTGACCTCTGCATGCAGTGGTGAGCCGCAGCTCATCATGGACTGCATGCTAGATAAGTTAATGTCGTCGGAGGTTTGTTCAATGGCTTCCACGATGCGCTGAAACTGAATGGGTACCATCGCGGTGTGCGTGATTTGTTCCCGCTTGACGGTATCGAGAAAAGCCAATGCGTCGAAATGTTTGTGAATAACAACGCTGCCGCCAGCAAGTAAGGTCGTGAGCATCGCGACCCAAGAAATATTGGAGTACAGACCTAAGGTCAACAAGGTACGACTCTTGCCGTGATAACGCAATGCAATTGCTAGATCGTACGCCCAGTCGCGTCGTCCAGCATGATTGTGCACAATGCCTTTCGGCAGCCCTGTTGTACCGGAGCTATAAATGATATTGAGGGGCAAATCCGGTTGGATATCGACATTGGGTAAGCTGGTCGGTTGATCCTCAGTGAGCTCGGTAAACGAAGTCCAATCCGTAGTTTTTTCGTCACACAGTAGCAGTGTCAGGCTGGCAGGTAAGCGTTCACGTAAGGCGTTTATTCGTTGCGCCTGATCTTGAGTGACTGCCAAAGCCCTGACCTTCGCATCGGTTAGCATGCCGACGAGTGCATCGTCGTTGACCGACAGATTAATGGGTACGGATACCACGCCAGCGGCCATGGCCCCGAGCAAGGTGGTCAACATTGGGATGCCGTTTGACATAACGACGCCCAGCGTTTCACCAGTGTTAATTCCGCGGTGGATCAGACCATGCGCAAATTGATGCGCACCGCTAGTAAGTTGTTGCCAGTTCAGCTGTGTGTCGCCACAACTTGCGGCGACGTCCTGGGCGCGCCATTTACCATGTAGCGCAAGAATTTCAGGCAGAAATGGCGCTTTTGCGTCAAAAAAATCCATACTTATCACTTCTTAAGTCAGCTAGCATAGGGCGCCAGCAGTTCGCTGCCAGGCAGCATGATGGAATCGGTGACAGCCGAGCTGCTTCCAAGTTGGTCACAACCCGGATGTCACCACACTGAATGTGTCGCGTTAGTAGCGGTAACCAACGCTGAGGCTAATGGTGCGTGGATCACCATAGTAGCCAACAACGGTGTCTTCTCCGCCGAGGCCAGGGCCAGCTTCGGTGGTGGCAAAGTTATAACCAGCCAATCGATATTCTTTGTCACCCAAGTTTTTGCCTTGCAGTGAAATCCAGAGTCGATCATCTGGTGAGGTGAAGGTGATGCCCGCGTTGAAGAGCGTGTACGCTTCTTCGTCTAGTTGCGAGGGCACTTCAAAGATTTGCGTGTCACTACGGTAGGCAATATTGCCAGTGATAACCATGCCCCAGTTAGAGAACACGCTGCTATTGTGTGAGAAGCCAAAGTTGATCGATGTATCTGGTGTATTGGCAAAATCCCAAAGGTCAGATACATCAACCAGATTACCAGTCGCTGGGTCTGCGGTGAGTACCTGATCAAACTCGGCGTCCAGTAGACCAGCGGTTAGATTCGCAGTTAATGCATCCGACACGGCATACACCAGTTCCAACTCAATGCCTTGAATACTAGAGTCAGCCGCGTTGAGTACGGTAGACGCAAAGTCCGCACCGCTGTCGATGGTGCGTTGAATCGTGACTTGCTGGTCTTGATAGTCTGAATTGAAGTATGCAATGTTCGCGCGCAGACGATTATTCATCAGTTCAGCTTTATACCCGATTTCAAACGTGCCAACTGTTTCAGGGTCGTATGGATCAAAGCCCGACGCGATCTGGTCGGTACGAGCGCGCATATCAAAGCCTCCAGATTTGAAGCCTTCGCTATAGCTTGTATAAATTAGATTATCGCCGGCGGTACGATACTCCAGGCCAATGCGTGGCGAGAACTCGGACCAGTCTTCACTGCCAACCGCGTCGGTTCGAACGATGCCTGGTGCGATCGGTGCTGTATCAAAGTCGACCACTTGACCGAGGAACAGGGTGTTTTTGGCCGTCGCGTCCTTTTCATCTTTGGTGTAACGACCACCTAGAGTCAGTGACCAGCGATCATTGATGGTCCAATTCGCTTGTGCGTAGGCTGAGCTGCTGGTGGTGTCGACGCAACCTTCGGTGGTGGCGGAAATTGGCAGCGCGCCGCCAGCAAATTCTTCCAGCAGAGCGTGAAATGTGCCGCAGGCTTCGCCCGTGTAGTAATAAAGGCCACCAACGATATCCAGATTGTCACCGGTATAGCTTAATTGCAGTTCCTGCGTGGTTTGATCATCGTCGTAGCGCGCTGGAACGTCAAAAGAACGCAAAATGGTGTTATCGAAATCGATATTGGTGTCGGTAAACCCTTCACGTGCCGCTGTGATAGAACGCAGGGTCAGTGCGTCGTTGATTACCCATTCCGCGTGTAGCGCGTAGCCCTCGCTTTCAACGTAGTTGTCGGTCGACATACCAGCGCGGGTACTGAAGACGTCATCCAGTACAGGCTCGCCGGTCAGATCACTCGGTGTTAGGCGATGACCGCCTTTAGCGTTTGAATCGTCTTCAGTTCGGTCTGCGGTGAATTTGAATGACAGATTGTCAGTCGGGTAAAACTCGGCAGAGATGCGACCAGCCACCATTTCTTTATTGTAGTTTTCTTCACCTTGGTTGATGAATTCGCCGAAGCCGTCACGATTGAGCGACGCCACAGCACCACCAATGTAGAGTTTCTCGTCGAGCAGTGGCGCGGCAGCAGAGATTTTTATATCCCGCTGGTTGTAAGAACCGACTTTGGCTTCGACTGAAAATTGATCTGCATCGCGTAATTTTCGGGTCACGTATTTCAGCGCGCCGCCGATGGTGTTTTTGCCATACAGCGTACCTTGTGGACCGCGCAATACCTCAACACGCTCAACATCGAGAATATCGAGTACCGCACCTTGCGGGCGAGCAATATAAACATCATCCACATACACACCAACGCCGGGCTCGAATCCCCACAACGGGTCTTGTTGTCCGACACCGCGAATATACGCAGTCAGTGTGGTGCTGGTGCCGCGACTTACTTGCAGCGTGGTGTTCGGCAAGCGCTGTTGTAAGTCGGTGATGTTTTCAACGCCGGACTCTGTCAGCGCCATGCTGTTGAAAGCGGATACAGCAACTGGTACGTCTTGTAGGTTCTCGGAAATGCGACGCGAGGTCACCACGATTTCTTCGAGTTGGGCAGACTGAGCTTGCTCGTTGGATTCAGCCTGCGCGTGGCCCAGGGTAGGAACCGAAAGGCAAGCCAGTGCCACCATAGTGGGCACAAATCTGGGTGCAGTTAACTTCTGCATGATATTTCTCCTCTGGCGATGTCATTTGAGTCGCAGGCGGGGCAGCGACTCTCTGATTTTATAAATAGTTTTTTGTTTGCGTAACAGTAATGAAATCTGTAACGCAGGCCACAAAAATTCAACAACTGTTGATTTCAGAATACTTCAACGTTTGTTGAACTGTCAACACGCAGACGATCAATAGTCGTTAGGGAGCGTTTATTTTCGTTGTAAGAGCACGTAACAACCTACTAGCAATACCGATACTCCAATTGCCGCCGTTGCTGAGACGGCTGGGTTGGTAACCCCCATAAAGAGGTTTAGAATCAAATGGATAGCCAGTCCCGTTGCGGCAGCCATGCCGATCATCCAGGCGGGCAAGGGGCGCGTGAGCAACACGCCAAATAGAATCGGTGCGGCGGAAGCCGCGGCCAGTCCATAAACACCTTTCTGGGCAAACAGACCGATTAGAGGCGGTGGATTCAATGCCAGGATGAGTGCCACCACACCAACCAGAACCAGCAATCCGCGCGACCACATCAACGCATTCTTTAGACCGCCGAACAAGGGTGTGGCGATGTCATTAATAACCATAGCCGACAATGAAACCAGAATGCCATCCAAGGTGCTCATACCCGCTGCTAACAAGGTCAGAAAGATAAAGGTGAGAATATATTGGCCCAGCGCGCTGTCGGAAAAGCGGTGTAGCAAATACTCTCTAACCACGGCATCCTGATTGGGTATCTCGAGCCCAGCTAGGCGCGCATAAAACCCAAGCGCGAGGATCAAGCTAAAACAAAAACCGACCACCACCGTGGTGGTAATAAATTTCGCGATATCGTGTTCACCGCGCAGGTAAAGAACTTTGGTCAGAATGTGGGGCTGTAACATCAGCGCAAATGTGACAACGAAGCCGCTCAGGAACACGGAGATAAAGTCGTAGTAAAGACGGCTTTCTGGGTTGTACACGCTGGCGTAGTGCTTGCTGACGGAGTGCAAGGCTGTCAATATGCCTTGGTCGAAATAGTCGATGCCGTCAAAGAAAAGGAGTAGTGCGATGATGAGCATCATTACGCCTTGCAGGGTATTGGTGTACGCATGGGCGTAGGTGCCGCCCATCAAAACATAAGAGAATACGAACAGTAAGATGATAAGCAGTGCCTGAGTTTGCGTGACGGGGAAGAGGCCGGTCATCAGAATTGCGCAGCCGACCAAAATGAGCACCACAAAGGTGATCGACAACAGGTTGATAAACGCAAAAAACAGCCGTAGTTCCTTGCTTTGGTAACGGTGATAGATCCACTCTGGAATGGTGAGCGCACGATGCTGTTCACCAAGGCGCAGGAAGCCGCGTGTTAATACCAGAAATGCCGCGAGAATCCCTAATGACGCAGATACGCCATAGTGTAGAAATGCAGAGAGTCCATCCTGGTACACGAAGCCTGGGTTAATCACAAAGGTAGCGGTGGAGGCGATTGACGCAGCCAGTGTAAAGCCGATAACGTATGGGCTCATGTCTTTATTCCCAATCGCAAAGCCTTTCAAGTCACTGGTGCGACGCATGCCAACCCAGGAAAGCCAGAGTACCAGTCCGGCGTAACTGAAAGTGATTAGGTATTTAAACAATTCGGGTGTCATTATCGTGGCCTCTTAAAATTATCCGCAAACTATATTCAACGAGTGTTGAATTTGCAATTGTATTTATGCAATGATTAGCGCCGCTTAAAATTTCACATGAGTCGATAGGGTTAACTATGGAACTTGCCAACAAAGTAATTGTCATCACCGGCGGTGCCGGTGGTTTGGGGCTGGAGATGGCGCGTGCCATGCAAGAACTCGACGCCAAGGTGGTATTGATCGATCTTGATCAGCAACGCATTGATCAGGCCGTCGAACTTCTCCCAGGAGCCATGGGTTATACGGCAAATCTTTGTGATGAGGAGCAAGTGGTGGCGGTTTTTAATCGCATCGCCAGGGAGTGTGGCTCGCTGGATGCATTGATCAACAACGCTGGTGTAACCAACGACGGATTGCTCCTTAAGCAACGTGAAGGCGAGTTGACCAGTCTGGCTCTATCACGCTTCCAATCAGTGCTGGACGTGAATTTAACCGGCTCGTTTCTTTGTGGTCGAGAAGCGGCTGCGCACATGGTCAAATCTGGGACCAAGGGTGTCATCGTCAACATTTCGAGTATTAGCCGAGCTGGTAACGTCGGGCAAACCAGCTACTCGGCGACCAAGGCAGCCGTGGTTGCCATGACTACCACCTGGTGCAAAGAGTTAGCGCGCTATGGCATCCGCTCGGTTGCAATCGCACCTGGATTTGTCCGCACCGACATGACAGCGAGCATGCCGCCTGAGATTTTGTCACGCATTGAGGCACAAATCCCCTTGAACCGCATGGCGCAGCCCGCTGAAATTGCCTCTGGCGTAGTGTTTGCCCTACAGAATGATTATTTCAATGGACGTGTGTTGGAGATCGATGGCGGCTTACGTTTGTAGGTGACAATTGTAGGCAAATAAAGACGCGCGCAATGCACGGCTAAATTGACGCTTATCTGCGGGGTTCTTATAATTACTCGAACCTTTCTGCCTCTTTCTTGCCAAACCAGTGCCCAAATCATCCTCCAAGAGCGAACGAATCCTAGACGCTGCCGAAGCACTGTTTGCCATCCGTGGTTACGACGGCGTGACGATGCGTCAGATTGCGAGTCGTGCAGGCGTTGACGTTGCGTTAGCGAACTACCATTTTGGTCGTAAGATCGACGTATTCAATGCGGTATTCGAACGACGGGCCGACTTGCTCAATACTTCACGCCTGAGTGCGTTACGAGAGTATCAGAGTGATGCCGGGCCTGAAGGGCCTAGCGTTGAGCAGATAATTGAAGCATTCCTGCGACCACTAAAAATGGCGCTTGGGGCAGCGGACGAAGGTTGGACTAACTATCTGGCGCTGATTGCCTACGTGAACAACTCGCCGGTCTGGGGTAAGTCCATGATGTCGAGTCTGTTCGACGAGCTGGTGAGTGAATTTATTGCTGCACTGAAGCAGGCCCTACCGAAGGCGCGTGAAGAAGATATCTACTGGTGCTATCAAAATCTATCTGGGGCTTTGACGCTCACTTTTGCGCAAACTGGCCGGATCGATAAATTATCTAATGGCAAGTGTCGGTCCGATGACTTAGAAGCAGCCTACGCTACCATGATTCCCTTTATCGCTGCTGGATTCACACGCGTCTGCGGTTGATCGCAGCACGCGCTTTTCACACCATCCTTTAGTGTGACGCGGGTTACCCAACCCGGCATTAAGCTTACTGCGCTTGACATTCTCAACGCTTGTTGAATATGATTTGTACGCAATTCAACAATGGTTGAAATTGTTCGCGCGGTCACTTTGTCTGTTATTGCCGCCCATCAAACCCCCGGCCGATAAGTCCAAAAATAGTTTCGAACACCGTATTCGAACGGCCGCAAATCCACTTGGAGGAACAACGATGTTCTATTCGTACCGGCGGCATCTGGCCGCGATTTTGACCCTACTTGGTTTATTGCCGCTCACTGTGCAGGCGGGTAGCTGGCAGCAAAATGTCAGTATCGGCGGCTTTAACGCTGTGCACATCTATACCCCAGATTCGGTGTCACCGGTTGGTGATGGGCGTGCCTTGCTGATTGTGTTGCATGGCTGTGTTCAGCCAATAAGTAACTACCTCACTGCCAATCTTGAAGCGGCGGCGGAAGACTACGGTATGGTCATCGCAGTCCCGGATGCAGTGAATAAAGCGGGATTCAGCTGCTGGTCGTACTGGCAGGGTGCAATCAACCGTAACTCAGGCGATTACGCCAACCTGGTCAGTCTTGCAAATACCATGAGCGGGGATGCCAATCGTAATATTGATGCCGATCAGGTTTATATTGCGGGTCTGTCTTCTGGGGCCGCGTTCGCAGCACAAACTGCCTGTGCAGCACCGGATGTCTTTGCCGGCGTCGCGCCGAGTGCCGGGCCGACGATTGGTACTAGTTCTAGTGGAGCAATCTCTACTTGTGAATCAGTCAGCACCAACACATTTGTGTCTCGTTGTAATAGCTATGCGGGCGCTGCCTATCAATCCTATTTTGACACCCAGGTGGCAGTCGTCGGTCATGGCACTGCCGATACCACGGTGAACACCTGTTACAACCAACAGAATGCAAACGGCTACGCGGCTTTGTACGGCGCCAGTCAGCAAGCCGGTACCGTGACACTGAGCGAAGGCAGCGGTCGAACTGCCAGCCTAACGCAGTGGAGCGACAATCGGGTTGCGATGCTCTGGTTCGATGACCTCGACCATTCCTGGTCTGGTGGCGCTGGTGCCAGCGGCAGTTATATCGGCTCAGCGAGCATCAATTTTGCGCATTTTCTGGGTGATTACTTTGCTCAACACAATCAACGCGTTAGTCGTAATCAAGCACCTGAGGTGAATACATTATCAATCTCGGAAAATAACGGTGTGCTGTCGGTTTCGGGCTCGGCGAGTGACGATGATCAACTGTCTGAGATACGAATTGTGATCTCAGAGATTGGTGCTACCGCAACCACGGAAGTCCAGAGTCTAACGGTAAGCTTGGCCGGAAGCGCCGCCCCGTTTTCGGCGCAATCAATGAGCTTGCCAGACGGGTTATATTTGATCGAAGTCACCGCCGTGGACAATGAAGCAAAGTCCAGTGACGTCGCGAGTGACACGCAACGTGTTGGACCACCGCCGCCAGCGGCAGCACCAGTGCTCTCCGGGCTGACGGCAACCGTCGCGCAACAGTGCGTGACAGTGAGTGGTACGGTTACGGATATCAACCAGGATTTGGACTCGGTAATGGTCAGTTTTAATGCACAAACCATGGAATCGGCAACCGTGGACGGTACCGCATTCACGGCCGCTGCTTGTAATCTTCCAGGTGGTCCGGCAACTGCACAGGTTGAAGCAACGGATGCTACCGGGTTGTCGACATCTGCATCAGTGCCGTATACGGTCGATGCCGGTGTCTCGGGGGATTACAATCTACATATTCAACAAGGGCATATCACGTGGGGAAGTGGTTACGCACAGTGCTATCTGGCATTCGGAACCACCACCTTTACAATGCGTGAATACCCGCAAAGCAGTGGTCAGTGTCAATGGGTTGCGGATGGTGACAGCAGCTGTGCTGGGCCGGTACAGGCCTGCAGCAACAGCGGCGGCGGTGGCGGTGGAACGCCAACTGACGCGGATGGCGATGGTGTGGCGGATACCGCAGATAACTGCCCGAATGACGCCAATGCGGATCAAGCGGATAACGACCAGGATGGCGTCGGTAATGTATGCGACACAACTCCAAATGGACCTGGCACGAGCTGTGAAGAATTCACCAGCAGCAACTATGCGCATGTGCTGGCAGGGCGCGCAACCACCAGTGCATACCTCGTGTACGCGGTCGGTTCGAACGACTATTTAGGGCTATTCAATACCTTCACTTACACCACACTGGCCGAAACCAGTGCGGGATATTTTGAACAAGGCACGTGCCCCTAAAGCCAAGTCGGTTAACGCGCTTAGTCGTCGGCGTCGACTGTCGGCAGTTCCATTTCTTCAATCGAGGTGCTTTCGTCGGCGTCGAACTCTTCTTCATCGGAGCCAACTTCTTCGGCTTCTGGAATTGGGCTCTCTGAACTGGTGTTGTTTGCGATATCCGGCCCACCATTTTCGGTTGAAGGCTCTTCTGGTAACAGTTCTTGCGGTTGTGCCGCTTCGACGATCGATGACTTGAGCCCGATGTGATATGCAGCGAAACCTGGATACATCACCTGATTCAATGCCATACCAATCACGCGGCCTTCGATCGGCGCAACAATGCGTGTGGTTTTATTACTCACTGGGTCGCTGAGTAGTCCCAACACGCTGCCTTTTTTGACCGTATCACCGAGCTCAACTTTGCTGAACAGAATGCCGCCCTTGCGCGCGCGTATCCAAGTTGATTGATAAAATACCGGTTCCTCACTACGTTTCCAAAAGGGTTTGGGTGCGGTCAAGCCAAGCGAATCCATAGCACTGAGTACGCTTTTAACGCCGGATTCGACCGCGTCTTTCTGTAGATTATTGGGGGCACCGGCTTCCAGTGTCACCGCTGGAATGCCTGCCTCGGTGGCAGCACGTCGCAAGGTGCCCGGTGCGCCTTTACTCTGCAGGACCACAATCGAGCCCATTTTTTCTGCCAGTGCAGCAACTTCTGGGATCATCAGATTAGCGCGAATTTGCGGTAAATTGGTGCGGCTCAGCGATCCTGTGTGTAAATCCACCAGATAATCGCAGTGTGTAATGATCTCGCTAAAGAAGGAGTGTGCAATGCGGGATGCATAACTGCCTTTGATCCGTCCTGGAAAGTAGCGATTCAAATCTCTACGATCTGGCAGGTATCGGTTCGCGCGTTGAAACCCTTGCAGGTTTACGATCGGTACGCCGATAACCGCGCCTGTGAGCTTCTCAGGATTAATCTCGTGCACCACGCGGCGAACGATCTCGATACCATTGAGTTCATCGCCATGAACAGCTGCAGTCAGGCACAGCGTTGGTCCGGGTTTGGTGCCATTCACAACCAGTACCGGGACCGGTGCGGAGGCGTCGACAAATGTGGCTTCGACCTCCCATTTGAGTACTGCTGACTTACCCGGTTGCACAGTTTGATTGAGGATTGTTAACGCTGAGGGTACAGGCTCTGCGTCGATGTTCATTAAGTTTGGTTCTGCTGAACTTTCCAACTCGTCTGACATGGCAGTGCCGGTATTCTCGACCGGCACAACGGTATCAATTTGCGTTGGCGTAGGGTTTTCAGCGGCGTCCGCTGGCTCAACAATTGCCTGCTCGACGAGTGGTTCAGTTGTGGCAGGTGTTTGCGCAAACGCTTCGTAGCTGTTGGCTAACCAAAAAAGACTGCTTAGAACGAGGGGCTTGATAACGGCCTGGTGCATCTTAGATGTGGCGTGGAAATGGGTTTGTTTAAGATGCTTTATTATGCCGTACTGGCTGCAAAACAATGTGTCAAATTTGACATACTTCGGTAATCTTTGGCGACATGCGTGATTGTGAGTGCTGATTGCCTGCTATTTTGTCCGTCCACGCTGACGGTTTTAAATTCGACTGGCTGAGAGCGCACTGTGGCGCGTATACTGAGATTCTTTGCGAGTTAAAACTACGCGTTGCTGCGATGATCCTACATCACTACGGAGTATCTCCATACTCAGAGAAAATTCGTTGCCTGTTTGGTTACACTGACATGGCATGGCAGTCGATGGTCGTTGCACCGTTACCGCCGCGACCAGTGCTGGATCCGCTGGTTGGTGGCTATCGCAGGATTCCGGTCGCCCAGATTGGCGCGGACCTGTTTTGTGACTCAAACTTGATTGCGGAAGAAATCTCAACTCTGGCAGGTAATCCTCAGTTAGGATTAGTGAATTGTGCGGCTGAAATTCAATCGTTCGTACAGCACACTGAGCAGACGGTGTTTATGGCTGTGGTACAAAGTGTGGTTCCGAAGTCCGCCCTAGCAATGTTGCTGCCGCGATACTGGCCTTGGCAAATTCTGAAGTTGATGCGAGACCGTGCGAAGGTCGCGAAAACATCGAAAGCGCCAAGGTTGTCAAAAACGGAGCGCACCGATGCGCTGTTACATTTTTGTGATGGGATTGATGCACGCACCACCAACAGCGATTTTCTATTTGGCGACACGCCGACAATTGCCGACTTCGCAGCTTACCATGTCGTTTGGTTTGCTGATCTCACGCGTCCTGGAAAGTTATTGCATGATCGGCCACACGCGCTAGCCTGGCAGGCGAGAATGCACGCATTTGGTCATGGCGAGATAGCAAAAATTAAGCCGGCGCAAGTATTTCAGGCTGCGCGTGAAAGTGAGCCGCGGCAAATTTCTAAAGCTCAGCGTCATCACGATGACATTGGAGCGAGCGTTGTGGTTCGACCAAATGATTACGCACGAGAGGGCGTGACCGGGCAATTAGTCGGTGCTGATGCGGACCGCTGGATCATCGCGCGTCACACAGACCGTTTTGGCACGCTGCATGTACACTTTCCGGCACGGGGCTATGAGCTCTCGGTCACGGGGAAGTGATCCTTTCCATACCATTAGAAAGCCACTGTTCATGCGTCTGGAATGCCGCTAACATACATCGAAATTTAAACTGCCCCAAAATTATGACTAAATTTCTAACCGTATTGATGTTGACGTTAACGCTGGCGGCCTGCGTTACAACACCTCAGCCGGATACGGAAGCCATCACCAGACACGATGAGCTTAAACAGCGTTTAGAGAACGTAGAAGCAAACTTGGCTGGAAAATTTGAAGCCAGCTGTGACGCGCGTCTCACAGAGCTTGGTGAACAGATCAAGAAGTTCGAACAGGTAAAAGAAACCACGAAGGTGGTGGAGCGTTGTACGACGAAACCGGCTGTCGTGCCGGTGAACTCCAGTAAGCTGCTGATGGGCGAAATCGAGCGCGTCACGTTGGTAAAGGAAGATCTGACCATTACGGCGCGCATCGATACTGGGGCGGATACATCCTCCTTGGGCGTGTATCGTCTCCAACCCTTTGAACGTAACGGTGATGATTGGATTCGGTTCAGCCTAAGTAAAAAGAAAGACGCCAAGACCTATGAGTATCCGGTGTTTGATCAGGTGCGAGTGAAAGCCAGTAATTCAATCACCGAAGAGCGGTATGAAATCAAGCTGGATATTCGCTTGGGAGGCAAGCTCTATCGGAAGCAATTATTTAATCTGTCGGATCGAACTAATCTTGATTACCAGGTGTTGATCGGACGTAGTTTCTTGCGTGATATCGCTGTGGTGGATGTCAGTAGCAAACTGTTACTGGGAGCAAAATAGACCATGTCCGCACGTGCGCCGTTTTTCTTTTTGGTTCTCGCGTTAGTCGTAGTTGGATTGACCACGATCTATTATCGGCACGTTGAAATGGGTGTGCCGTTGACGCCTGGGGAGCAGATTACCGTCTGGCAGGTGGAAGCGGAGATCAGCTTCACCGGAAATAACCGTGCGGTGAATGCACAGTTGAATCTCCCGCGCGATGCGAATTTTGAGCTGATGGAGGAATTTACTGCCTCACCGGCATATGGTGTGCATGTTGATCGGGATCAGTCGAATGCCAAAGTAACCTGGAGTAAGCGAAATGTGGAGGGTCGTCAAACGCTCTACTATCAGGCTACCTACAAGGAAGCACGTTCCGAACCAAAGCCTGTGAAACCTGTACCGGTAAGCAATTTTGAGCCATGGGAAGAACCGTACCAAAGTTCGGCGCAGACTTTGTTAAATGATGTGTTCCAAAAGTCGGCCGACACGGGGCTGTTGGTGCGACAGTTAGAGACCATGCTCGATTCAGACGATCAAACCGTGGCCATGTTGTTATCGCGCCACTCCAAAACTGAAGTGTTCTTACATCTGCTGGAGATGGCAGCGGTGCCCAGCCGTCGTGTCGGAGGTCTAGTCTTGGAAGACGGGCGTCGGAACCAATCATTAATTCCGCTGGTGCAAGTTTATTATGATCAGCGTTGGCACTTATTTGACCTGCAATCCAATCAGCTGAATCAAGATCATCCAGTGTTAATTTGGTTACAGGATTCGCCTGCATTATTGGATGTTGTGGGGGGCAATAACTCAAAAATCGTCTTCTCCATCAGTAGCGAAACTAAGAGTGCTCTGCAAGAGGCCAACGCGACGTTTGCCGACAGCGAGAGTTTTCATTTTGGTTTGTACAATCTACCAATTTCAGAGCAAAATTTGTTTAAAGGCATCTTGCTCTTGCCAATCGGCGCTTTAGTGGTGGTGTTTTTACGCGTCATCGTCGGTATTAAATGTAGTGGCACGTTTATGCCAATTCTTATTGCGACTTCATTTATTCAAACTGAATTACTAAATGGCGTGGTCGGATTTCTGTTGATCGTGTCGACCGGTTTGGTGATCCGGTCTTATCTCTCGCACCTCAATTTGCTTCTGGTATCGAGGATATCCGCTGTGGTGATATTGGTGATCGGGATCATCGTGCTGTTTACCATTATTGCCTTCAGGCTGGGATTAACAGAAGCACTAACCGTGACCTTTTTCCCCATGATTATCATGGCCTGGACCATCGAGCGCATGTCAATTCTGTGGGAAGAAGAAGGCGGCAAAGAAGTGTTGGTGCAGGGCACGGGCAGCTTAATCGTTGCGGTGATCGCTTACCTCATGATGGACAATGCATTGATTCGCCATTGGGCATTTAACTTCCTTGGCGTCCACGCATTAATTATGGCGGCCGTTCTGCTGATGGGTCAGTACACTGGATACCGGTTTATGGAACTGCGGCGGTTTAAACCTATGACGGATCACTTTTAGATCGCTATGTTTAATCTCGCAAATCCATTTAAGTTGCGACGTC
>JAUHZM010000349.1 GCA_030426005.1 Gammaproteobacteria bacterium | reverse complement strand
TGAACGTCGTGCCCGCATATGTGTCTTTTGCCCTCGATCTCAGATTTGAAGCTGACTGGGTCTGGTTCCTCTGCGTGCATTGCATCCATGTCGGCGCGCCACACCACCGTCTTACCAGGTTTGGCACCTTTCAACAGTCCGATCACACCGTGGCCGCCAATGTTCGTGGTGACTTCTAATCCGAGTTGTTCTAAATAATCGGCGACTTTTTGTGCGGTCCGTACTTCCTCGCCAGCGACTTCAGGGTGGCGATGCAAGTCACGTCTAAATTCGACCAATTCGGTTTGAAGTTCGGCTGCGCGCTCAGCAAACGGATTGTGAATTTGTTGCTCATTGGCAATAGACAGCGTAGAGCTAAGCAGGAGTGAAATGGAGAGTGTCAGTGTGTTTAACAGTTTCATGTTGACTTGATTTGATAGTGTTGTCGATGGGTCAAGTTCAACAGGCTTTGGTGTACAGTGCGTTCAAAATTATAAATTTGAACCAAAAAAGTAGGTTTTGTTGATTTTAGAGTGCATAAAAGTGAACCCCGCCGTAGGCAGGGTTCGACTTAATTAGTGTTGCGTGTTACTCGATAACGCCGCCACCACCGCCTTCGTGACACTGATCGTAGTATGGTGGCAGTGGCCCAATGCGTGGGGTCTCGATTTTGAAGTTCAGGGCGTTAGACTTAGGGCTGGACGGCGTGCCCACCGCGACGCGCTCTGAATAGAAGTTACCGCAATAAAGCGGGTCATATGGAAGTATGTTTTCGATTACGAGAATTCCGTTGGCGTCGGTGGTGCCAATGTAAGTCGCGCTGTAGCCGAGGGGGCCAGGAGTGTAATCAAACTTAATATGCGTTCGCCACGAGTAAACCGGTGCGAAAGGCTGTGCTGGATGTGTGGTGATGGTGTGGGACGCGTAACCGCCATGATAATACACCGTGGCATTGCGAGAGGAGTAAGTGGCTGCATGAGCCTGCGTAAAAAGTAGCAGTAGAAGGGTTAGGGATAATAATATTTTAGGCATTATGTATTTCCATTTTAGGTTGGTTTTAGAGCACATTCATTGCGGGCCAACACCGTGTAGGACGCTGTTAGGGCAATCAGCCGGGCGGCTGTCGAGTGAGGAAGTGATGAGTGGCGTAGCACAAAGAATCCAGTGTGCGGTGTTTCCAATTAATTCAATTCCCCCCAAAGAGAATGTTGGACAAGATTAATGGGCGCGTGTCTAGAATGCAAGGTTTACGTTTGTCTAACAATGTATGGAGATTGCTTTGATTCATGCTTGGTATCACTCAAAGGATCGACGTGTAGACCGGTTTTCAGCGACAATGACCGGCTTGCAATCTCCACAGGTCAAGTCGCCTGCGCTTTATCACTATGTCTATTCGCGAATTTACCGCCTTCGTGGCTATCTTAATGTCTTTGGTAGCGATCTCTATTGACGCCTTATTGCCCGCGTTCGGCTTTATTGTGAGCGCATTGAATGTTTCCGATCCAAATAGTGTGCAATTGGTGATTAGTGCTCTGTTTCTTGGTTTGGCGATGGGGCAATTAATGTGTGGTCCTTTGTCCGACGCTTTCGGTCGTAAGCCAGTTTTGTATGTCGCCTTGACCGTGTATTTCATTGGTACGATCGTGTGTTATCTGTCATCCAGTTTGGAGGTGCTGCTGTTGGGTCGGTGGATTCAAGGTCTGGGTGTCGCTGGCCCCAATATAGCTGCGGTCTCACTGGTGCGCGACCGGTACAAAGGTCGTGAGATGGCACGCATCATGTCGTTGGTGATGATGATATTCATTATGGTGCCCACACTGGCGCCAGCCTTGGGGCAAGGGATTCTTCTGATTGCCGATTGGCGCGCAATTTTCGTTATGTATTTCGTCTATGCCTCGCTGATTCTGGTTTGGATCTATTTTCGATTATCTGAGTCTTTGCCCGCAGATAAGCGAATTCCGTTCCGTGCGGCAAGGCTGGCGGCGGGGTTCAGAGAAGTGTTATCGAATCGTAGCACCACCAGTTTGATGGTGTGCATGGGCATGGTATTCGGGTGCTTAATCGGATACATCAATTCCTGTCAACAGATCATTCAAGTGCAGTTTGGGGCGGGTAAGATGTTCAGTGTGTACTTCGGTATGCTCGCCTTGTTGCTGGGTGTGTCGTCGATGTGCAATTCACGACTGGTAGAAAAGTTGGGTATGCACTTTATTGCATCACGCGCGTTCGGCATGATTGTTGTTTCGTCACTCACTTTCCTCGTGCTGCAACAGTTTGTTGATGTTAGCTTGTGGATGTTCTTGCTCTACGCGGCGACGCTGTTCGGTAGTTTCGGTTTTATCTTCGGCAATTTGAATGCCATGGCGATGGAACCGATGGGGCATCTGGCTGGGATTGCTTCGGCGGTGATCGGGTCGACGTCGTCTTTAATGTCAATCTCGCTTGGAACGCTGATTGGTCAGCTCTACGACGGCAGCGTGATGCCGATCACGACGGGTGCCTTGATTCTCGGTTCGCTCGCGTGGTTATTGTTGCAGTACGCAAACAGTCATAAGCAGATCGCCGATTCAGTGCCATCCTAGCGATTTTCTGTCGAATCGGGGCCACGGATTAGAGTGACCAGGCTGGAACAGGGTAGGCCGAGCATCTAAAATGCAGGTGAGTTGCAGAATAATCAATCACAGAGGAATGTATGGAAATTCGTCATATGGAGGTTCAGTGAAGACACGAGTAATAATGATATGGCAATGGTTTTTCCTAGTATCGCTACTGGCACTGAGCTTAGCATTTCAGACTGCCATTGCTGAGGGTCTATCAGAGGTCGTCT
>JAUHZM010000348.1 GCA_030426005.1 Gammaproteobacteria bacterium | reverse complement strand
GAACCTGGACCTGCCCGTGATCATACCGAGCGTATGTTGAAGGCCTATGGTTACGCGTGTGAGTCAGAAAAAATAAACGATCAGGCCACCACGATCCGCTTGTCTGGCGGTGGTAAGTTAAGCGCCACGGATATTGATATTCCGGCAGATATTTCATCTGCGGCGTTTTTTATGGTGGCGGCATCCATTGTGCCGGGTTCATTAATCGTTTTGGAGCATGTGTGTATTAACCCAACTCGAACCGGTGTCATCGATATTCTAAAGGCCATGGGTGCGGACATTAAACTGCTGAACCCGCGCGCAATCGGCGGCGAGCCGGTGGCCGACATCCAAGTGAAGTACGTCGGTCTTAAAGGCTGTGAAATCGATCCGAATCTGGTCCCCTTGGCCATTGATGAATTCCCGGTGTTGTGTATCGCTGCGGCGTGTGCCGATGGGCAGACTGTGATTTCCGGTGCTGAAGAGCTGCGGCACAAAGAGTCGGATCGTATTTCCAGTATGGTGGAAGGTCTACGGAATATTGGCGTGGAAGTCGAAGAGCGTCGAGATGGCATGGTGCTTGAGGGCGGTGCGATAAGCGGTGGCGCTGTTGAGAGCTACCATGACCACCGAATTGCCATGTCGTTTGCGATTGCAGGCGCGGTGTGTGCGGAAGAGGTCGTGATCAATGGTGCGGAAACGGTGGCAACGTCGTTTCCAAATTTTGTACAACTCGCTACGGCGGTAGGAATGCGTGTTGAATAAGAGCAAAGCTTTACCGCCAGTTCTGACGCTGGACGGGCCGAGTGGTTCCGGTAAGGGCACCATCGGTCAACTATGTGCACTGAAGTTTGGTTGGCATTATCTGGATAGTGGTGCGATCTATCGTGGGCTGGCCTGGTTGGCGAACCAGCATGGTGTGACTGCCGAGGACGTCGATGGCTTGGTTGATTTAGCCGAAACGATGTCTTTGGTGTGCCATGTGCAGGCTAATGATGTGGCGCAAATTGAGATCAATGGGCGAATCGTAACCGATGAATTACGCACTGAAGAAACCGGTGAAATGGCGAGTAAAATAGCGCCTTTAGCACCGGTTCGAGCAGCATTGTTGGCGATGCAGCGGAGGTGTCGCAAAGCGCCAGGGTTGGTCGCCGATGGGCGTGATATGGGCACGGTTGTGTTCCCAGATGCGGAATTTAAGGTGTTTTTAACCGCCAGCGCGGAAATTCGGGCACAAAGGCGTTTTGATCAGTTGAAATCAAAGGGTTTCGATGTTAATCTCGCGCGCCTGTTAGAGTCGATCCAGGCCCGTGACGTCCGAGATTCGAGCCGCGCAGAATCACCGCTTAAACCCGCTGATGACGCTTACGTGCTTGATACTTCAGCGCTTTCTATTGATGAAGTCGTTACGCGCATAATGGATCATGTAAATCAACGCTGAGCTTCGTTCGGACCGAATGTGACGCTAGATAAGATACCTGTTTCTGCAACGGAAGCCAGTATCGAAGGTAAGAAGTTATGAGCGAATCATTCGCTGAAATGTTTGAAGAGAGCCTAAAGAACACCGTCATGACCGTCGGTGAGGTGATCAAAGCTGAAGTCGTTTCTGTTGACGGCGACTATGTAACAGTCACAGCAGGCCTCAAGTCTGAAGCCGAAATTCCACTTTCTCAGTTTGCGAAAATCGACGGTGAGTACAATGTACACGCTGGTGACCTGGTTGAGGTTGCTATCGAGAGCGTCGAAGACGGTTACGGCCGCACCAAGTTGTCACACGATAAAGCACGTCGTGTACGCGTTTGGGCCGAGCTGGAAAAAGCCCACGAGAACGAAGATATCGTTGTTGGTCAGATTACTGGCAAAGTAAAAGGTGGCTTCACTGTTTCATTGCAAAATGTTCGCGCGTTCCTACCAGGTTCTTTGGTAGATGTGCGTCCAGTAAAAGATTCTGCGTATCTTGAAAACCGTGACCTTGAGTTGAAGGTTATCAAGATCGATAAAGCACGTAACAACGTTGTTGTTTCTCGCCGCGCGGTGGTTGAGAACGAGTTGGGTGCTGAGCGTGAAGAGTTGCTGAAAACGATCGAAGAAGGTCAAATCGTTAAAGGTATCGTTAAGAACCTGACCGACTACGGTGCGTTTATCAACTTAGGTGGTATCGACGGCCTGTTGCATATCACGGATATGGCGTGGAAACGCGTTAAGCATCCTTCTGAGATCCTGGAAGTTGGTCAAGATATCGAAGCACGCGTACTGAAGTTTGACAAAGAAAAAGCACGTGTTTCACTGGGCATCAAACAAATGGGTGATGACCCATGGAAAGATCTGTCACGTCGTTTCACTGTTGACTCGCGTCACTACGGTAAAGTTACCAACATTACTGATTACGGTGCGTTTGTTGAGTTGGAAGACGGTGTTGAAGGTCTGGTTCACGTTTCAGAAATGGATTGGACCAATAAAAACATCCACCCAAGCAAAGTTTGTCAAGTTAACGACGAAGTTGAAGTTGTGGTTCTGGAGATCGATGCTGAGCGTCGTCGTATATCACTGGGCATGAAACAATGTCGTGCTAACCCATGGGATAGCTTTGCTGCGACTCACAAGAAAGGCGACAAAGTTGTGGGTAAGATCAAATCGATCACTGACTTTGGCGTATTCATTGGCTTGGAAGGCAACATCGATGGTCTGATTCACTTGAGTGACTTGTCATGGAATGAAGAAGGCGAAGATGTGATCCGCAACTACTCGAAAGGCGATGAGTTGGAAGCTGTTGTTCTGGCAGTTGATCCTGAGCGTGAGCGTATCTCATTGGGTGTTAAGCAAATCTCA
>JAUHZM010000049.1 GCA_030426005.1 Gammaproteobacteria bacterium | reverse complement strand
CCGGGATCAATGCCGCGCTGCGGGCTGAACCGGGGCAGACCCTGTCCGACGCCGCAAATTGTTGATGAAACGATTTGAGATTAGCCGTCTAATTGGACAGGTAGAACGCGCTGGCTACACACTGGTGCCGCTTGACCTGTATTGGATGCGCGGTCGGGCAAAACTAAAAATTGGTTTAGCACGCGGTAAGAAGCAACACGATAAACGCGCCAGCATTAAAGAACGCGATTGGAAGCGGGAACAGCAGCGCGTACTCAAAGGCGGCTAGTTCAGCCGCCTTCTACTGTGTTTTATATTTACGCCTTAATGGAAGCTTAGATCAGGCTGATCCCAAAAAACTTCAACGCCACGGTACTAACGAATACAAACAACAGAACTACCGGCACAAAGGTTCCCAAGGCCACATTCACATACTTTTGCGTTAACGAGCCTTGATATGCCGGATCTCCAGTGGACAACTCGGCATTCAGGCTGCTGCGCCGCCACTTATACACCGCGAATAAACAGATCACCAACCCGTTCAGCGGCAAGATTGTTTCGTAGAAAACATCAATAATAACGTCGAAGAAAGATTTGGTCTGACCCGCGTAAGCTGTGAATTCGGTAAAGTAATTTACCATGCCAAACGATACAGTAGACGCGACAACCAACAGGGCGGCACATGCGCCTAGCGCCATAACACTCTTAAATCGGCTGAACTTCAATTCGTCCTGAAACGCACTGATCGGCACCTGCAAGATCGAAACTTGTGAAGTCAACGCCGCAAAGAACACCAATAAAAAGAAGGCGCTCGCGAAAATCGACGCACCAACATAACCAAACACGGTTTGTAGCGAGAGAAAAATCTTGGGTAAAAAGGAGAACACCAACGAGACTGATGAGGATGACAGCTCATCCGTGTTGGTAGCCGGGTTGAACACGAAGATCGCAGGCAAAATTAACAAACCTGCGAAGAATGCCACCGACGTATCGACCGCCGCCACCATTTTTGCGCCGCTCGCAACGCTTTCCTTGCGACTAACGTAGGAACCATAGGTGATCAGAATCCCCATTCCGAGTGATAACGAGAAAAACGCCTGACTCAACGCCAGATTGATTACTTCAAGATTAATTTTGCCGAAATCAGGCACCAGATAATATTGAACTCCGACCAGTGCATTCGGCAAGGTTAAGACAAAAATCGTCAAGATCAGCAGCATCACAAACAACGACGGCATCAAGACCTTGGCCAAACGTTCAATACCGTTTTGCACGCCAGAGTTCAGAATGACCCCGATCAATGCTGTGAGTATGACCAGATAGATAAATACCCCGTAGGAGTTAATAAACTCACCAAAATAGCCTGGCTCTGCCATCGCCTCCAGATTGCCGCTGACCGCACCAACAAAATAACCCAACAGCCAAACAGTCAGTACCTGATAAAACACCGCGATCATAAACGGGGTAATCAGAGCCAACCATCCACCAATCCGCCACCAGGACTTATCACCTGCGACCGCTTGATACGCGCCTAGCGGATTACGCTGCGTACGTCTCCCCAATGCCATTTCAGCCATCATGACCGGCAAACAAATAATGACCACGAACGCGGCATAAACTAGCAGAAATGCAGCCCCGCCACTTTTGGCGGCATTAACGGGGAAGCCAACCAGATTCCCAATGCCCACCGCCGAGCCAGCGGCGGCAAGGATAAAACCGAGACGAGAGCGAAATTGTTCGCGCTGATTTTCCATATTGTTTTCCTTCGGAGCTTATTCTGTATTGTTATCTGTCAGCGAGTCTACCTTTGGCCCTAAAGGATCACAAGGCTTTCCGGATCACAGCGCTCAACTTCTCCGTTACAACAACACTACTCAGCGCAGGAAATCTCGGTCTAGATAGCCACCAGTCGCCTGCACTGGTGTCAAACGATTGCCTTGGGTCACCCAGGCTGCGAGCGCATACCGTGTTGCTGCTTGTTCTGGACGCGGCAGCGTCCCAGACCACTTACCTACTGCTTGCTCCGCAAACCGGCTTAGACCCAATACCACGAAATCGTGCTGTAACACACGACCTCGATTTTCTCCGCGTGCCACATTTGATGCCAAGTCCATGCCGAGTATCGCTACCGTTAAGGTGTAAGGTTGTTTGTTGTTCGGTTGGAGCACAGGGTTAAATTGGGCGTTGAACTGCCCTGACTCAAGCACGGCCACTTGTAAAACCCCAACTTCCCCAATCTCATCGGATACTGGCGCTGTTACTCCACGCCAGTCACGCCACTCATCGCCATTCCAACGCAATCCCGGTGTATACACCGTTGGCTCTTGATATTCACGAGCATACCGACGTTGGCGCTGACTGTATTTAGACCGCGCAAATCGATCACGCCAACCGAGATAATTCCAGTAATCAACATGAAACGCGGTGGGGACTAGCTCACGCCACAACCGAGGGTCTGATTGAATTCTACTCAACCAGCGGTCTGCTGGCGGACAACTACTACAGCCTTCCGAGGTGTAAAGTTCCAGCAAACCGACTTGCGCTGGCCCGCTATTGAATCGAACTTGTTTGGGTGTTGGCTGACTGACTTGTTGCGCCTGTAGCGAGGCTGGTAAAAGGCACACAAATAAAATTAAGCGCCGTAATGATAGTGAGATGAGTGTATTCATATCACTATAGACAGTCGTCAATGGTTTTCTATTACAAGGGGCTAATCACTTTATTGCTGGGCATTTTTGAGTGGTTTAACAAGGCCGTCTAAACCGTCGATTTTCAGTGCTAAGCATAAAGCCAGCAGGCGACCCAACTCACCTGCTGGAAACTCGTGTTTCTGAAACCAGAGCAAATACGCTTCGGGCAGATCAATCAATGCCCGCCCAGCGTATTTCCCGAACGGCATCTCCCAGCGGGCAAGCTTGACTAAATCCTGCTGCGAGAAACCGAGTGCGCTTTGCCAATCTTGTTCAGATTTCACGAGACTATTGCTAAGCGTCCGCTAAGAATTCAGCCAATTCCTCTGAACCACCAATCAACTTGCCATCAAAAAACACCTGCGGCACGGTAGCACGTCCAGAAATTGCTTTTACACTCACTGAGGTCGCGTCTTTGCCGAGCACGATCTCTTCAAACGCAATCCCCTTCTCCTTCAATAGCGCCTTGGCACGCACACAATACGGACAGCCCGGTTTGCTGAGCATGGCGACCGATGACGGTTTACGCGCTTGCGGATTGATAAATTCAAGCATTGTGTCCGCATCTGACACTTCGAAAGGGTCGCCCGGCACATCTGGCTCAACAAACATCTTGGTCACTACCCCGTCATTCACCAACATGGAATAACGCCAAGAACGCTTACCAAAGCCCAAATCCTCTTTGCCGACCAACATACCCATACCGGCAGTGAACTCGCCATTCCCGTCGGGGATGACGGAGATATTGTCGGCTTCTTGATCCTGTTTCCAAGCATTCATCACGAACGTGTCGTTCACACTCATGCACACAATATTGTCTACCCCATTGGCGGCAAAGGTACTCGCCAGTTCATTGTAGCGCGGTAAATGGGTGGATGAACAAGTCGGTGTGAATGCACCTGGCAGCGAGAAAACGACCACCGTCTTCCCTTTAAATAAGTCGTCACTCGAGATATTTTTCCATTCATCATTCTCGCGCACCCGAAACACCACATTGGGCACGTGCTTGCCTTCCATTTCGGATGGCACCTGGCTCACATTAATTGACGACATAAGATTGCCCCTCCCGAGGGCATAAAAGATAGTTTACGTTGAGGCACTACGATATCGAGTCATCATTGATTAGTAAATTGAATTTATTCGCTCGCCACATTCTATTGAATTAATCATCAACTCGATTTGATTTGCTCATAAGCATCCAATGCGGCTTGCCGTGCAGTAGAGTGATCAACGATCGGCTTCGGGTAATCTTTGCCCAACACCACATTGGCGTCCATCAAGACGTCTTGCTTCGCCGCCCAAGGTTGATGCAGGTACTTATCCGGCAGATTAGCCAACTCTGGCACCCATCGCCGCACATAGTCGCCTTGCTTGTCGAATTTCTCCCCTTGCAGCACTGGATTAAAAATTCGGAAGTACGGCGCGGCATCTGCGCCACAACCCGCGACCCATTGCCAACTCGCCGTATTGTTAGCCAGATCAGCATCCACCAGTGTGTCCCAAAACCAGTCCGCACCGTTTTGCCAATGAATAAGTAGGTGCTTGGTCAAGAACGATGCACAGATCATTCGCACACGATTATGCATATAGCCTGTCCGCCATAACTCGCGCATACCGGCGTCTACGATCGGATAACCCGTCTTACCCTGCTGCCAAGCCGTAAGATGAGACTCAGGTGATTGCCAGGGAAAATCCTCAAACTTGTCATTAAAAGGTTCACTTTCGATGCTCGGAAAATGAAACAGTAAGTACCGGCTAAACTCCCGCCAGCCGATTTCAGCTAAAAACTTAGAACCATTGTCCGAACTCACCTCGCCGGTCGCCATCGCTTCTTGCATCTCAAGCCACAGCTGACGCACACTGATCTCACCGAACGTCAGGTGTGGTGATAGCATGGACGTGAACTGCTTTGCCGGTAGATCTCGACCGTCTTTGTACTTATCTACCGTTGATTCAAGAAATGTTGTCCATCGAGACGCAGCGCCTTGTTCGCCCGGTTGCCAGACCTCATCAAAGCCTATCGCCCAATTCGGCTGACTCGGCAATAAGTCCCAGTCATCAAGGGCTTTAGTAATGAGATCATGCGTTGCGCCCGTCAAAGACTCGGGAGCAGGCAAGACATTCTGAGGCTCGATGTGTTGTTGGCACTGCCGCCAAAAAGGTGTGAACACTTTGAAAGGTGTTTCTTGCTTGGTCAGAATCTTACTCGGTTCGATTAACAAATTCGCATTGAACGACTGAGTATTAACTTGTATGTCACCCAGGCGCTGTTTGAGTTTCTTACCTGACTCAATGCCAGCGGGCGAATACACACGGTTCCAAACCACTAGGTCAGCCCCAGTTTGTTCGGCAATTTCAGGAATTTTGGTGGCGGGGTCGCCGTCTAGCAGTAGGAGTGGTGCCCCAGCGGAATCAAACCTGGACTGTAGCGCTTTTAAGCTATGGTGTAGCCACCAATGACTTGCGGCTCCCATCCCATCGGGATAAAAATAGATCGGCAGCACAGCACCGCGACTGGCCGCATGCGAAAGCGCCGGATTATCCTCCAAGCGCAGGTCTTCGCGCAGCCACACAAGGGTTGTTTTTTGACTTGTATTCATCGCGCTAGTGTAGTCACAAGTAGTGACTATAGAGTGAAGTCTGAGCGCGGTTATCCGGACCGGCTATTACTGATTATATACGTCCAAACTGTTTCAATCGCAGATACTCAGAAACCAGCTTTACGTGCAGGTTCTTGTGTGTTGCATCGACCACGGAAACCCCTTTGGCACGTAACAATGCCAGCATTTTTTTGCGACTGTGTTCAAAGTGTTTTATACCGGCATACAACAAGACATCATCCTGCGTGTCCAAGGTCATCTCATCGACTTTATCGAGAATTCGTTCTTGCAGCGCAACAATCATAACTAGGTGCTGCTTCGACAATATTGACACCGCTTGCTGTAAATCCTGACTGTCTTCATCGCGCACGTTAGTCATAACAATCACTAACGAGCGTTTGCGTTGCTTTACCAACAAATTTTCCGCGGCAGTCACATAGTCGCTGCTTTGGGTTGAAGTAGACAGTGCATACAAATGATTTAATAAGGTATTGATGTTGGCCTTCCCTTTTACGGGCGGCAACCAACTTGGCTCGCCGGAAAAGCTCATTACCCCGACGGCATCGCCTTTATCGAGTGCGATATAGCTACTCATCAATAGTGCATTAAGCGCGTAATCAAAATAACTAAGGTCCTGCTCCATCGCGCGCATCCGACGACTACAATCAAGCAAAAACACGATATTCTGGTCTTTTTCTTCCTGGTACTCACGAGAGATCGGCGCGCCTAACTTGGCCGTCGCTTTCCAGTCGATCTGCTTCAGGGTATCGCCTTCACGGAACTCACGCAGTTGATTGAACTCCATGCCGTCGCCCTTGCGTTTCGCGATGTGCGCACCCATGTTTCGCATCGCCTGTTCGACACCAAAAACGAACGAATTGGAAATTGCGCTAAAATCTGGGTACACCTTGGCCGATGAATGTCCCCCCAGTCGACGAATATGCTCCCAGAAGCCGAGACGCGACTCGATCGTCACATACGCCGGTTCAAACTCGGCCAAACCACGGCGCTTTGGCTTAACGGAATATTCAAAACGCCCTACTTGCTCGGTCTCTATGCGCTGATGCAACGGAAACTGGGAGCATTCAAAATGATCAGGTACGCCATCACTTAACCTCAGCTGCAATACTCGATCCGATTTGTTTTCGAGCTCAAATACCACACGCTGCGTTCGATTGAGCGCAAAAGAATTTGGCAAGGTTCGATGGGCTTCGTACGCCGTTTGCGGGTCGGAACGAAATGCGTCCCAGGCGACCATCAAAGCAAACGCACCGACCAACCATAAGGCCAAGCCCATCAAGCTGGCAACCAGTGCAGAGTCGGAGTCGAAGAGACGCCAGCCACACAGGATCAGAAACGCAACTGCAATACCCGCACCAACGATCAGTAACCGTTCTGTCGGGCGTACCTGAGGTATCAGCTTAAACTTCACTGACGCGGCGCCTCAACGTCTTGCAACAATTGTTGCAGCACATCTCCCGCCGATAAACCTTCGATTTCGACATCTGGCGTCAGCGCAATACGGTGTTGCAACACCGCAATGGCAAGGTTTTTAACGTCGTCAGGCAGGACGAATTGCCGCCCCTCAAGAAAGGCATTAGCCTTGGCAATTCGCACTAATCCAATACTGGCGCGTGACCCGGCACCACGGAAAATTGACGGATGGTTACGGGTCGCGCGGACGATTCGAACTGCGTAGTCAACCACCTGATCATCAATCGCGATATCTGCCACTTGCTGCTGGTACTCGAGCAGCTCAGCTGCCGTCACGACCGGCTTAATGTTGGCAATGGAATTATTGTCGCCGACCTGCCCTTGTGTGATGAGCTTGGTTAAACGAATTTCATCGGCCACACTTGGGAACTGAATCACGACCTTGATTAGAAAACGGTCTAATTCTGCCTCCGGCAAAGGGTATGTACCCTCCTGCTCGAGCGGGTTTTGCGTTGCCAGGACCATAAATGGCAACGGCACCTTGCGTGACTCGCCCTCCGTCGTCACTTGCTTTTCCTGCATCACCTCAAGCAATGCAGCTTGTGATTTCGCAGGCGCGCGATTGATTTCATCGGCCAATAACAGGTTGGTAAACACCGGTCCGTGATTCATCTGAAAAGACTTATTTTGCAGATCAAACACCACGTGCCCAGTCACGTCCGATGGCATTAAATCCGGGGTAAACTGAATTCGCTTAAAGTCCCCTGAGAACGTTTTTGCCAAGGCGCGCACTAACAGGGTTTTACCGAGCCCGGGAACCCCTTCCAGCAGCACATGACCATTCGACAGCAGCGCCAACAACACCTGCTTGACGACGGACTCCTGGCCAATCAACGCAGTATTGACTTGAGCCAGAAGCATACGCATTTTAGTCACCGCCTGGTTTTCAGCCGGGCTACTAGCTTCAGGTGCGACCGTTGGTGAGGTTGCAGAATCGGTGTTTTCGTTTGGAGTATCGTTCATAGCTTTTTCCGTATTAAATTGCCGACTTTTAACGCATTAAAAAGTTCGTATTGATCTTTGATTTCCTGTGCCGGACCGAGCCAGTACTCGGCTTCCGCACGCCCTATTCCCGTGAGTTCTACTAGCTGCTCTACCTGCTCTGCCGTTGGTAAATCCTTGAAACCGGGCGCAACCAATCGCAGTCGTGCATCAACATCGTCGCGTAGCGAATCCACCAATGGTGCCCATTGTTTCTTATTCACAAGGTAGCGTGTGCTCGCTTCCAGATGCTCTGCAAAGTTACGGCGTTGATGATTCACCACTCGTCGTAACATTTGAGTACGAATACCGCGTCGCCATAGCCACAATATCAACAAGCCAGCCGCGATGATTAAAAACTCGAAGAAATGGCGATAGATCAGTCCCCATAGTGACTCAGCGTCGACATCGTAAAATAAATGTAGACTGGTGCCGTCAGGAACGAGTTGAGAGAGCACGAATGCATGATCTGCTTCGCCGATATGGCCGTTATTCCAGTAATCGGCACTCGACACAGCCACAAACCGACCTTCACCATAATCAAAGTCCAACAGCCTGGGGCCGTATTGATCTCGTACCACCCAGGGTTCAACATCAATCTCCGATCCAGTTGCAGCTGACCACTGGTCCGACTCTTCGATTCCAGCCTCTTCCACCTCGGCGTCACTTGAAATCCATGGATGCAAGAGTATGTAGCGATCCACTTTAGCCATGTATACCTGCTCGTCGTCAGTAAACAGGTCTGTACTGAAATAGCTATGGCTGTGTTGCCGATTCATTGCGCCAATGAAGATTGAGGTAAGTTCATCGAGCTCCTCCTCGTCCATGCCATCGTCCAGAGTCTCGTCGTCTTGCGAAGCATCGGGTGATGCGTCTGGTTCTGAATCGGCATTTTGCGCCGCCTCTTTCGCCTTCTTTTCCTCCAACTTCCGGTTCGCTTCACGCATCCGCTCGCTGGTAGAGAGCTCTTTTTCAACCTCATCTTTCAACGCCGCAGCGAATTCCGAAAGATGTGCATGTGGCACGATTCCAAACCGTGTAAAGATCGAGTCGTATCCCTGAACTTCCATACCAGCACCGACGACCAGGGTGCCTCCATCGGCCACCCATTCCAACGCGGCGTCTATTTTAGACTCCGATACCAACATATTGTCGGCACGTGAAATCATGACCACGGAACCAGTCGGAATAGCGTCGAAATCGGCCTCCGTCTCACTGCGCACGACGTCCACATTGCGCCCATCCAGATACCGCTCAGCCGCAAGGTAAGGGTTTCTTTTAGCCTCTTTGCTCTCGCCCAGCCATACTTCTTCTTCGACCCGCTCATGGGTCAAATAAAACCAGGTACCGAACAGTCCCAACAATACCAGCGACGCCAACCAGATAACACGACCTTGCACTAGAATACCTCCTGCCAACCGGTGCACAGCTGATTAAACTGCGCCTCAGACGGTACTCGGTGCGCATACGCCACCTGTTGCCAACGACGAATCAACGACCACATATATGTACTCATTTCTGGTGTCGCTTGTGATTCAATTCGCTGACCACACTCGGTCTCCGTATCGGAATCGAAAAAGGTGCAATCGTGGTCGTGCAATAACTTGATCAGACTGGCCTGCAACAAGGTTGCGGTCGCGCCACGATGATCGCCCTGACCCCAGAGCTTTTTCGAAACCGCGACCACATCTTTGGGTAAGCTGGTTTTCTTGACATCTAAACCGAATAGCGTGGTCGGAAGTTCGCGTGAGCCTTTGTCCTGGTTTAAGTTGCGGATAAAACGGCCAACGTCACCATGGTAACGACGCACCACATACACCACAATCCAGGCTAATAAAGCCCACAACAAGATTTTGAAAATCAGCGCCATGCCTTCAAAGAAATCCCCAGCATTTTCTAAGGCTTCGGTCAAACCGATCATCCAGTCTGGATAAGACTCCTCATCGTCTTCCTTTTTCTCTGGTTTTTCTTTCTTTTTCCATCGTGTCACCGTTTTGGTACGCGAAAAATCATCCGTGGCCAGAATCTCGGTGATTGATTCATGTGCTTGCTCAGCAATTGGAGCTCGCGGCAATTCCTCGCCCTCTTTGAGCTTGAGATTGTCTTGCTGCGCCAGCACCTGAGATGTGACACACAGCCACAGGACAAGCAGCCAACCGGTACGCCACCGCTTAATCATGGGCAACTCCAGATACCTGCTCTGTCGGGCTCGAGGAATTGGCCACCCAGTCACGAAAACAAATTTCAATGTCCCAACCTTCTAACTCAACCCGCCGACAGATATACAACATAAAACCCGCTGCTGTGTAAAACGGTGCCACCACTGCGACCAGCAATAAAGAACCGTAATCGACAACGAGACTGTGTTCGGCCAGGGAATTAAAAAAAGCAAAATTAAATTCTATGTGATTCGGAAACAGTGTCGCCAACAGCACGGCCACCGCCAACACCAGGAACGACTCAATGTGATACAACACCACCGTCAACCAGGTAGCCTGACTGGCAAAATTATTCCCTAGCACCAATGTACGCTTGTTGTAATCGGACGCAGACGGTCGTTCCAATAGAGTCACCGGCGCATACATACCACGGGTGATGCTAATCCGGCGCAACGTCAAAACCCAACCCAAGCCCGGCAGGAGCCAGTCACGCCAATGGCTCAGGGTACGCCAATAGCCCATCGGTTGTTTGAATAATTCGCGACTCAACATAAAGAGAATCGGCCGTTCAAACAGTGGCTTACACCACCAGAGAATTACATACGGCACCCAATAGTTGGTATCAAAATAGCTGTGACAGGCAATAAATACCGGCGTAGCAATCGTGAGGTATAGCAGCAAAGATCGAAGCCAAAATTGCCGAGCCACCACGAACCCGAGGTCAATCGCCGACCAACCAGTTCGAACCCGTGTAGCAATAATCAGATTATCGAGATTCATGGGCGGCGATGTAGGCACGAATTTGCGGACGTGCGTAGAAAAAACAGTAGTAATAAACCAAAATCCAGAGCAAGGCGCCGACCGCGTATTTAACCTCATTAGGAATCACTGCCGATGCCGACCAAAACGCCTCGATCAAGGCAGCGATGGTCAACATGATAAACGTGCCATACATGATTTTTATGGCATCGGATGCAGCGGCCTGCATCGCTTGCAAGCGACTCAAACGCCCCGGCGACAAAAGCGCCCAACCAAGTTTCAAGCCGGCTGCACCACTAAATACAATCGCAGTCAATTCAAACGAGCCGTGCCCGACCACGAAGGGATAAAAAGTCTCGGTATACTCAAGGGCAGTCAGGTGCCCGGACACACCACCAATCACAACCCCATTGAATACCAGCGTGAATAAACTGCCGACGCCGAAGAACAAACCCGTGGCGAAACAACGAAAGGCAATGCCAATGTTGTTGTAAATATAAAACCCAAACATGAACAGATCGGTGGCGGCTTCATCCTCGCGCCCGAATTTGTCCGCGCCCGGTCTGTACATCGATTCCATACCGCGCACCGATGCTGGATCCATCACCGAGTACAGCATTTGATCATTCATCATGCAGGCAATCATCATAAGTATGTACGGCAGCACAAAGGCCACACCGGCAATCCACAGGTAGCGTCCATTGCGACGCAAGGCGGCCGGAAATCCGCGCACAAAGTACTCCACCAAAATCCCCTGATCTTTTACCCGTTGGCCATACAATTTTTGATAACCTCGTTGTACTAGGTAATTCAGACGATTGGTCAGTCCCGGTGCATAGCGTCGACTCTTTGCCACCGCAAGGTGTTGGCACAGACGACGATAATCCGCGGGGAAACGTTCAATCAGCGATGCATCGATGTCATCTTTGTCGTCCAGCAGATTCTCCATATGCTGCCAGAATTCGCGGTAATGATTCTCAAACTCCAGTTGTTTCACGCGCAGTTATACTCCTCTCACAATCGCCCTACTTGGCACCTAATAACCATTTCCCAACACCACGCACGTAGCCAACTGGGTCATTACTTTGGTTTGGAATTTTGGACTGAATAATCTCGGCAATCTCAACTTGGCGTGAATGCGACAGATTGCCACGATTAAGCGCAAAATTGATAAACGCAGTTTGTAAATCTTCGCTCAACGGAATCGTCGGCGCGATCGGAGTCACGTCGCTCAGCGCAGTGGTGTTGTACTGCTGATTATCGTCATAGATCACCAGTGACTTGGCAGCCAGATCACCTAAGCGCTGAAAGCGAGCCGAGATGGTCATGCTAATCACGCCAAAAATATACAAAAATGGAAAAATGTCCGCCGTGCGCAGCAAATTCCGCACCACAGACGGCCCAAATTTGATAGGAGTCAAGTCTTCACTGACAACACGCAGATTGAACGCGCGCTTACCGATTGACTGTCCGTCTCGATACACTTCATAAAAGACCGGGTAGCCCCACTCTAGGAGAAAAAACACCACTAACCAGAGCCCACCTAATTTGCCGCCAGTAAAGCTAACAATTAGGCCGAATACGAATAGGATCCCCAATCGCACTAGAAAATCAACACCATAGGCCAAGGCACGCGGCACTACGCCCGCCACTTCCGCATGCAAATCGGTCCCCTCTGGTGTCTCCACCAGGTGAATGGTGTCAATCTTATCTGACAAATCGAGCGCCTAGATTAATTGTACGAGGTGGTTTTCTTGAGTGGTTACAACGCGACTTTAATTGGACGAATTTAACGTATGTGCTTCAACCCCGAAGATGTCTCGATAGATAATCCCAATGCCAAGCACTACGAGCGGATAAGCCCAAACCACACCTACGACCAGAGCTAAAATCCCTGCAAGAACGACCAGCATACTCAGAATCCAAAACCCGAAAAAATTAAACCATTTGTGTGTAATAGCTTTACAGGAAGTCGTCAACGCCTCTATCGGCCCCATGCGTTTGTCCACCACCAACGGCATCGCCAGAGCGAAACCAACTGATAGGTACAAACCAGGAATAATCAATAATATAAAGCCAATAATGATCAAGATGTACATCAGAAACATGGTCAAGAACAGCGGCATAGTCTTGTCAAAATGCTGATAAATTTCATTGAAATTCACCGGCGCACCTACCGCATGCTTGATACCAATCATCATCATTCCAGCCGCCATTGGTGTCAGAACGATCATTTGCAGCAGATTCATCGCGATATAGCCAACCCAGTTAACAGAACCGACAGCAGGGTCGCCTGCAACTTTTGTGGTCACAAATGAAAACACCATTGACAATGAGCCGTAAATAATCGCAGCAATCCAGAATGGCAACTTCATACCAGGCAACATCGCCCAGGCTTGCTTAATTACTTCAACTGGTTTTAGCTCATACTGACCCGCCAGTCCGCGTTCCAGTGACCCATATTCGCCTGGTTCGGTCGGCTCATTCAAACTTGCCTGGGGGGCTTTGTAAATATCAGACATTCCAATCTCCGTGTAGCATCAATCAAATCGCGTACAGCAATGCCACAAATGACAATTCCCAATTTCGTACGCGCTTATCGGATGCTAAACTACTGCCAACCAGATTGAAAGCATCAATCCGGTTTGCGAATAAAATAACAACCACATAAATGGATAAAACGGAGTTTTTATGCCAACAAATAATCCTTATCAAGCCCCCAACGCTGACATTTCTCAAGGGTCTGACAATACCCCATATCAACCAAAAGTATTTGCGGTACACGGTCGCATCGGCCGCCTCCGCTACCTGGCCTATGGTTTCTTATCAATGCTGATTTCGCTCCCGATATTCGCAGTCTTTGCCGCGATCGGTGGGGCCACGAGCACCGAGGAGGGTCCGGGGGCCATAGGTGGTCTCACTCTCGCACTGATGGCGATTGTCTATATTGCGCTTATCGTGTACTCGTTTATTATCGCAAAGCGGCGCTTCAATGACATCAACCAAACCGGCTGGCTATCACTTTTAATGTTGGTGCCATTGGTCAACTTCATTGTGGCATTGATCCTGATTTTCATGCCAGGTACCAAAACTGGGAATAAATACGGTCAACCACCGGCCGCGAATAATATCTGGGTTTACCTAGGTTCGTTGATCTTCCCTATCTTCATGATCGGGGTACTCGCCGCTGTCGCGATTCCTGCTTACCAGGACTACGTAGAACGAGCACAACAGTACGAAAGCATGTATCAAGAGTAATTCGGACTCCCTCGATACCATCGAGGC
>JAUHZM010000048.1 GCA_030426005.1 Gammaproteobacteria bacterium | reverse complement strand
AGAAAAACATCTGCACCAAACGGCTCGACGTACTTAAATGGACTGCTGCCGTTGGTGAAAGCGGCGCGCGTAATCGGTAAATTATGCTCCTGAATGGAGTTGAAGATACGCAAACCGGTGTCAGCTGAATTGCGCGACAACAGTATCACTTCGACCCGCTCACGAGGCGAGCCAAGCTCATTCAGCCTGAGTAATTTTTTGACCAGCGGAAACGCCACACCGGGTTCCAGCAAATCATTTTCGCGCTCAATTTGATAGCGACAATATGCTTGTACGCCTTCTTCTTCGAAGATTTTGTGTCCTTCGTTAAGATCAAACAACGCGCGCGACGAGATGGCCACAACCAATTTTTGCTCATCGTTCATCGTTACCCAATCCTCATAGATGTACCCTGTTTCAGATTCCAGTCGTGCAGTGTATCAATATTCCATCGCCGAGCGAAAAAGCTAACAAAGTATTTAGAGAAGTAAAGACGTGTTGATTAATCGCGAAACGATTGATCCGGGTGTCGGCCATATTGCGTCTTACAAAACGCGATCACTTGTGCTTGATCAAGTTGAAAATTAGGCAAGGGCGGCCGTGGCGGTAAAATGGTGAAGGTCTTGTCTTTGAAGTTAGGCCCCGCAACCACAATGGGAATACCCGCTTTTTTAGCCAGATAATAATATCCGCTTTTGAGTGTTTCCTGATAACTGCGTGTACCTTCCGGGGTAATCAACAACCGCAGGGAGTCGGACTGCTCAAATCGCTCAGCGACGGAATCGACAAAGTTGGTGCTCTTGCGCCGATTAACCGGCAAGACACCAAGAAATTGACACACATAGTTAAGCGGCCATACAAAAAACACGTCTTTAGCGAAGATCTTTACATTGAGATCCAACGCATTGATGGCCAACCAGCCATACACGAAGTCCCAGTTGCTGGTGTGCGGCACGGCAACGAATAGATATTTCTTATCTGCCGGTGGCTCGCCAACCAGGCGCCATCCCAGCAATTTGAAAAGAATAAAATAGCAAATTCTTCGTTTCACGTTCCCCAACTTCGTTGTTCTGTCGTGCGACACAGTGCCATCATAGAACAATTTGCATGGACTGTATGTGCTTTACTGATTCGGCAAACAACCGACCAATTGCGCGTCACGTTAAAATAGACCTAATTGCGGACTTTCACGAACTTCAGTGGCAGTAGACTTACCGCGTTCATCTAACTGCTTATACAGATTTGACAAAGTAATACCAATCAAACGAATCGGCCGCGTCCCCGCTTCTGTTTTTCGTAACAGCTCCGGCAGATCACCAGCGATGTCTTCAGCACTGGTGTAGAGCGATATACCTGTTTTACTGCGTGTGATCAACTTAAAATCGGCATATCGCAGCTTGAGCGTCAACGATCTGGCCATCATTTGCTTATTTTCGAGGGTCGACTCCAGGCTTTCAGCCAAATCGAGCAAGGTCTGCCAGATAAATTTTTTATCTGTAATGTCACGGCTAAACGTGGTTTCTTTGCCAATTGATTTACGCACTCGGTGTGCGCGGACCGGACGTTCGTCGATTCCGCGTGCGACTCGATAATAGTATGCACCAGATTGGCCAAACGCCGTTTGCAGCTCCAACTCTGTCCGTGCCTTCAAATCTGCACCGGTGAATATCCCCAGTCGATGCATCTTTTGTTCGGTGACCTTGCCCACACCAAAGAATTTTCGGATCGGCAGCTGATCAATAAATTGCTGCGCGAACTCAGGTCGAATCACATAGAGGCCGTCCGGCTTATCCATGTCCGACGCAATTTTTGCCAAGAACTTGTTGTACGACACACCGGCTGACGCGGTCAGATCTAACTCCGCTTTAATGTCCTGTTTAATACACTTAGCCACTTCTGTAGCCGATCCGAGCGCTTCCGCTTTGTCAGTCACATCCAGATACGCCTCATCCAGAGACAGCGGCTCTATCATGTCGGTGTAACGTTTAAATACAGAATGGATTCCGTTTGAAGCCGCGCGGTATGCATCAAAGCGCGCCGGGACGAACACCGCATCTTTACACAGTTTATAAGCGCGCGCCGACGGCATAGCAGAATGCACACCAAATTTACGGGCCTCATAACTGCACGCAGCGACCACACCTCGCGACTCCGGTTTACCACCAACAATGACTGGCTTACCGCGCAGCTCTGGGAAGTCACGTTGTTCAACCGACGCAAAGAACGCGTCCATATCGATGTGTAGGATCTTACGTGTCACCGCTATCGAATTTGCCAATCTATTGCGGCTTTACCGTGTTGCGTGAGATACGCATTGGCCTGGGAAAAGTGACGACAACCCAAAAATCCACGATGCGCGGATAACGGCGATGGATGTGGTGCCTGCAACACCAAATGTCGACTGCGGTCGATCACCTGGCCTTTCTTCTGTGCGTAGGCGCCCCACAACATAAACACCACATTCTGCTGTTGCTCATTGACCACCTGAATCACGCGATCTGTAAAGCGCTCCCATCCTCGCCCTTGATGACTACCGGCATTGGCGGCCTGCACAGTAAGAACCGCGTTCAGTAACAACACACCCTGATCTGCCCACGTAGTTAAATTACCGTGCGAAGGCATGCTGATACCAATATCCGACACCAACTCTTTATAAATATTTTGTAAGGACGGCGGCACGCGAATGCCGGGTGGCACACTAAAACTTAAACCATGCGCCTGATCAGGACCATGGTACGGATCCTGACCAAGAATCACCACGCGCACCGATTCTATCGGCGTAGCATTAAAGGCCGCAAAAATCGCATCACCTGAAGGATAAATCTGCTTTCCAGACTGCTTTTCTGCTCTTAAAAATGCGGAGAGCTCCTGCATATACGGTGCTTCAAACTCAGCTTGTAGGGCGTTCAACCACGTGTCGCTTAACTTAATTTCTCTGGCCGTCATTGGATCGATTTGGCAATTTGATTATTAACTTTAGGTAACGCCTGAGACAACAAACATGGTCCAGACCCCAAACGTGCTGTGCTTATTCTAGCTTACTTTGTGTCGCACTTTGACGTGCGACCTGCAACTAACCAATCGTTCACAATCGCCACTTGCTGATTAAGGAATCTTTAATCAAAAAACCCTACGATCAGATACTGGCTACACTGAGTTTGGCGTCGGCTGCTTACCCTACTGATGCGGCCACGCACTAACCCTACCCATACGAATCACGATTATGAGGAGCACACATGTTATCCAAGAATCCTGTCTTACCCAATTTTGCACGCGCGCTGCTGTTAATCAGTGCCACATTGTTTTGCCTGAATGCTCAGGCTGGTCATCACGAAAAAAGTGAAAAAATGGCCGAGGACAAAATTGTTGAACTGAAGGAAATGTCCAAAGAATCATCTGCTCATATGCAAGATCAGGTTGATGGTGAACTAACAGACGTCGATGCCGCCGCCGCTGAAGACGCGCTGGCGGAAGATATTGATGCCGCGACCAAAGAAATTACTGATGAAGCAAAACCCTTAATCCCGGAAGATTAGTCGCCCCTGGCAGAGCTTTATTGCTTGCTGCCAAACCACCGAGGCTCAGCATTTGCTGAGCCTTTTTTATGTCGAACAAACTCGTGTTAATAAGATCAGAGAATTAATCAGGCGTCCCTTCATTATTAACTGGTAGTATTAACGCCCTCACTTTCCACGGACTGTCCGACGGTCCAGAACCGACATAAACGATCAACCTATCCAACTCAGGAGCACATTATGATCAGCGTCAACGATTCCATTCCAGCCGCCACCATCACCGTGATTAACCAGGAAGGCCAAAGCAACGTTTCTGCGGCGGATTATTTCAAAGGTAAAAAGGTGGCCTTATTTGCATTACCTGGCGCCTTCACGCCGACTTGCTCGGCGGCACATCTGCCCGGCTTCGTCGTGCACTTTGATGACTTGAAAGCCAAAGGCGTTGACGAAGTTGCGTGTTTATCCGTCAATGATTCCTTCGTCATGAAAGCCTGGCGGGACGCGCAAAACGCTGAGAACCTGACTATGATTGCCGACGGCAATGCGGCACTCACCAACGCATTGGGTTTGACACTCGACACCGGTGACTTCGGTGGCGTGCGCTCTCAGCGCTATTCGATGCTCATCGACGACGGCGTGGTTAAGCAGCTTAATGTTGAGCCGGGTAAAGAGCTCTCAGTAAGCGATGCCGCCACCCTGCTGTCTCAGCTAAGTTAGTTTTTCTAGAACGGTTGTGGATACCGTTTAATCACGGTGTCCACTTCTGCTAGAACTTCTTCAGACAGCGACAGCGCATACGCATCAATATCTTCTTTTAATTGCGCCATTGACGTGGCACCAATAATGGTCGAGCTCACACCGGCGAATTGATACACCCAAGCCAGCGACAACTGCGTCAAGCTCAGTCCATGACGATCCGCCACGGCCTTATACGCTGCAATCGCTTCATGAGAAAAACTGGTGTCGCGGAAAATGCCATTACGCTGTTGCATCGTCCAGCGGCATCCTTCCGGTTTGGCACCATTGGCATACTTGCCAGACAAAGCACCACCAGCTAATGGCGACCACGGCAAATAAGCCACGTCTTCAAACACACAGGTTTCGATTAAGTAAGGTGCATCCTTAAGGTGCAGAAGACTGAATTCATTCTGGATCGAGACCATACGAGGCAAGTCGTGCTGCTCAGCCAGCTTTAAGTATTCGCTAATGCCCCAAGGCGTATCGTCCGATAGGCCGACGTGACGAATCTTGCCTTCTTTAATCAGACTGTCCAGCGCTTGCAGGATACCGAGTTTGGTGTCTCTTTCAGCCGCCACATCGGTCTTGCGCGGGTCAACCTGACCAGGCCAGTGTTTTCCAAAATGCGCTGACTGGCGGTTGGTCCAGTGCAATTGATATAGGTCAATATAGTCGGTTTGCAAACGACTTAGCGAGCCCTCAACAGCGGTCTTAATCGCCGCGCCGTCGATCCCAGCACCGTCACGTATCCACGGAATACCGCCACCAGCGATCTTGGTGGCTAAAATGATGTCACTTCGTTTGGACTGATTCTCGGCCAGCCATTGACCAATATAGGTTTCAGTCAGGCCACAGGTTTCCTTACTCGGCGGCACCGCGTACATCTCGGCAGTATCAATAAAGTTAATTCCTTGATCCAAAGCATAGTCAATTTGTTCGGCAGCTTCAGCTTGTGTGTTCTGGTTGCCCCAGGTCATTGAGCCAAGACAAACCTCACTGACCATCAGGTCACTGGTTCCAAGTTTTACGGTTTTCATAGTGTCGGGGTATTACTTTGAGCGGTTAGTGACGAACCGAATCTGAGTAGTCCCAGACTCGAAGTTGCCGAAGAAGAGGAAAGTATACTGCCAGCTTGATCGGGCGCGCGTCAATCTCATGCATTAAGGCACCATATTTTTCCAGTTGCGGTCGATGCCGTAGTTGAACTTGTTCATCGACGAAGGCCGCCAGATCAGCGCGATTGGTGTCGGTACTTTTATAGTCCACTACCCAGCGCACGCCCTCATCATCCACGAAAGTTCGATCGATTCGATAGGTATTCACCACGCCATCCTCAAACGCTGACAATGCGTATTCATTGTTCGCAATGGCGTAGTCGCGAAACAGAAAATGCGCAGATTGGTCTTGTTGAATACTGTCGACAGCTTCTACCAACCGTTTTACCGCCACTGCGAGTCGCTCCTGCGGTACACGTAGCGCGAGCAATTCAGCGCGCCACCGTTGCCGCAAGGCGTCATCCACCACCACATCAAGAAGGTGCTGCTGATTGTATTGTAGCCATTCGTGTAACACGATGCCCACGCCGGTCGCCACCTCTGTGGCCCACTCGAACGCCATTTGCTCCTCTGGTGGCTCTGGTTCAGCATGCAGGCGAGCGGGTACTTGCCAAGCAATGGATGCATCGGATTGCGGAATATAGTGTTTAACCAAACGTGGCAATGCCTGTGGCAGCTCACTGGTCTCGTCTGATCCCAAACCTGGGTGTTCTACTAAGGTGAAATCAGCGTTCAGAGCCTCCCAAACGGTGGCCAGCAAGGTGTTTTTCGCCGGGGCGGTGATCTTACCGGTTTTGTCACTGATTTTGGTGGTAGCGATCAATACCAGCTGCTCCTCAGCGCGTGTGCACGCCACATACATCAGCCGCACAGCCTCGTTCTTACTGCGTTCTGCTTCGAGTCGCCGAAGATAGTCATAATGGCTACCCGCCTCTTGCGTCATGCTATAGGGCGCGAGCAACAAGGCCGAATTACCATGCTCATCACTGTGTTCGGTCCACATCAACACATCTCGATCGTCCGCGCGTGGCATGCTGCTGAGCCCCGGCAAGATCACAGTGTGGTACTGCAAACCCTTGGCTTTATGCATGGTGGACACCACCACACGCGGGTTGTCACCGCCTTCGGTCTGAGCCCGCGCATACAGCCTATCTAGGGCAGTTTCCAACTCACGCATGGAGGGCAGATCAGCTCCGCGCTGAAGGGACTCGATCAACTCAAAAACCGTGTCAATGTCGCTCTCAGACGCACTAAACAGCGTTGCTTCCCCACCGAGTTGCTGCCAGGCCCAGCGACTAAGTGCTGCCAACGACACCTGCTGCCGCTGCGCCAATACCTTGTGCATCACGCGCACAAAATAGGTCAGTCGCACCTGCGTGTGCTCAGAACACGCATTCAAATCGGCACCAACCAGTTGGTCCCAGACCGGGATTTCAGCGTTACCGGCGATTGCAGTGATCTCGCTTAAACTCATACCAACCCATGGTCCGCGCAATAGCGCCAGCCACGCAGTTCGATCATCGCGTCGACAAATCGCCTTACACAAGGCCAGCACATCCAGGACGGCAGGCAGTTCTTTTAAGGGTTGAATATCGACACCACTGTAGGCGACCCCCGCATCCCGGAGGGCCGGTAAAATGGCGCTCAGCTGACCTCGTGTGCGCACCAATATCGCCACTTGTGCATTATCTGGTGCGGTTTTCAGGGCCAGTTCAACCTGCGCCAGCACCAGGTTCGCCTGTTGCTGATTGTCATGCGCAAGCAAACAGGAGACGGCGACACTGTGATTATCACTACTACTGGTGGCATTGGAATACGGTATCGCACCGCTGATCACGTCTGCGCTGGCTGGAAAACTCTGCGTAAAGGTCTGGTTAAACCAACCGACCAAACCGGCGGTTGATCGAAAATTTTCGGTCAATGCCAGGGGCTCAATGACTAAGTTGGGGAACACACCAGTCGCATGATTCCGCGTCACCTGCATGAATAGACTAACGTCCGCTTCTCGAAACCGATAGATAGACTGCATCGGATCGCCAACTAAAAACAAAGTCTTACCCGGCTCCCAACCTTCCGTGAGTCGTTTTAATAATTCAATCTGGCCGTGCGCCGTATCCTGAAACTCGTCGACCAAAATATGCTGCAAATGAGTGTCCATACGTAAACCCAAATCTGTCGGGTTATCCAGCTCTCTCAGAGCCAGATTCGCGCGCTGCGTGACCTCGCTATGATCACACTCACCTGCGGCACGGAAACGTAATTGCAGCAAGCCCGCCAGATAAGTCAACACCGCTTCGAGATCACGCAACTGCTGCCAATCACCATCGCTGAGCGCTGCCGACGGCAATTCACGCACGGTTAGCAAAGCCTGATGCAAGACCTCGTCATCGGCGTAATCGCTTAGTAACTGCTTCATGCGTTCGGTGCTGGCGGTCTTGGCCGGAAATCCCAGATTCTTGTTAATCGCCTTACGCCATCCGCCCGACTTAGTCAGGAAAAGATTGCAGATACCTTGCCAAATTTCCGGCGAAGGCGGCACCTCACCTTGCACGGTTAACAAAGCACTGAGTTCGTCACTACTGTCTGGTATCGCCGCTAAATTTTGTGCCGCTTCGATCCCCAAACTAAGCACTTCTTCCAGCAATGCATCTGGAATCAACTGGCGCAGTTTATCGATTGCCAGTTCATTAATACCTGCCCAGGCCTGATTCACTTCATCCTGCATTGCGGCCAGGTCGTTCAACACGAGATGCCGTAACCATTGATCACGCCGTGCCAACATGGATGAGAATAGCTGCCTTGCCTTGTCGTAGTTGAAGTCGAGCTCCAACATGACAGCTCGCAAGCTCGGTGCGATGCTCGACTCCGGCTCCAACAGCTCTTCAAACAATTGTTCGACGGCGGCAGCGTAGTGAGAGGATGCATCGTCAGTTGCCCGCGGTCGATCACCCAATCGGCTTAGCCAAGGCATGCTTGCGGTGAGTTTGGCACAAAACGAATCGATGGTTTGAATCTGCACCTGATGCGGTGCATCCAACAACCCCCACCGCCGTTCCTGATCTCGCTGCAAGACGGCTTTGGCAAGGTCGATACCTTGTTGTTCGAACGCATTGTCAGACCGCTTTCCTTGATCCGCAGCCATCAGCAATTCCATCAAGCGTGCGCGCATTTCAGCTGTCGCTTTGCGAGTAAAAGTAATGGCCAACACTTGCTGGGGCTGTTCAACGCAAGCCAGCAAACGTAGCAAACGGTACACCAACAACCCGGTTTTGCCCGATCCCGCCGGTGCTTGCACGATAAAAGATTGCGCTGGGTCTAAGGCGCGCTGACGCGCTTCGAAATCATGAATCATCGCCAAGCTCCTCTCCATCAGTAGATGCCAAGCGCAATTGTGAGACGCGGCAAAACGCCTGCAAATCACAGTAGGTGCACACAGTACTGTCGATCGGATCAACTTCGGCGTGACCATTTAAAAATGCGTTTGCCAATCCACGAAACAGCTCTGGCCAATCTGCCCGAGCTTGTTGCCACGCTTCCGCCAAATCGGTTTGCGGTTTTTTAGGGGCACGAAAGATACCTTGATCAGAAAACTCGACGTACTTATGGTCGCCCTGTTTGACCTGCGCAAAAGCAATACCCGCCACCGGGGTCGACGATTGCTGATCGCGGGCTAACGCGTACAATGGCATTTGTGGCGAACGTAAGCGGTCACCTTGCCAGCCTTTTTTGTCTACCGATCCCGTTTTGTAATCAATAATCACGGTTCGGCCGTCCTCAGTCACATCAACACGGTCAACGATATATTCGAACTCAATACCCGCGACTTCGGCGCGACCACGTTGTTCTACCGCCACCACGGTAAAGGGTTCCGGCCTAGCGATCTCCTGCTCCAGCCAATCAGTCATCAGCGTAACCAAACGACTCACTTCGTGCCTTAACAAAGTCCGCTTTTCACGACTAAGATTCAAACTCGGCGCCTCGATACCACGCGCAACAATCGTTGCCACCAGCTCGGCACGTTCGGCAGGTGCCAATTGATTCAGGCGCTTTTGCGTTTTCACCTTAGTCCAGAATAGCTCCATTAAGTAGTGAACAATACTGCCGCGATCCAAATTATCGAGACCAAACTCCGCCTCATCATCAGCCTGCAAGCCTAAGCGATGCGTCGCATATGACCGAAACGGACACTGCGACTGATATTCGAAAATACGTGAACCACCTCGAGGCGATTGTTCTTGCGGCCACGGCTGCCCAACCGTGTCCGCAAGCGTCTCCAACATAGTCGGTGCTTGTGGACTCTCCACAGCCTTAGACAAGCCATCCAATTCTTGCTCTTCGAATACGTGCTGGCGAAATTTAGCCGCCGACTGACGTACCACCTCGGCATCGTTGCCAAGTTGCGCAAAACTCACAACGCGATGACATGCGCACGCCAAAAGATTGTCGATCACCTGCGACATATGCTCAAAGCCATGGCATGTTCCGCCCTCGGGATGCCCGGTTGCAGCTAAAATTCGTGAGGGAACAAACGCATCACCCTGAGGCGGTGGCGGGTAGTCCTGATGCATTCCAGTTAAAAGACATAGATCGACCTCACGACCAACGGCTTCTAACACACCCGAAATCACAATCGGCGCTGCGGAGCTCTTTGGCAAGAAAATCGTATTTCGTACCATTTGTTGCAGCAGCTCTACGATGCGACTTAGTCCTGCAACTTGCTGCACGGTAGCAAAACTCGCAAGCTCCTGCATCAGGTCATGCCAGCGCTGAGACAATTGATACTGCACACTGTTCATTGACTGACTTCGGCCGCAGGTTTGCCAACCCCACAGTGCCAGCCAGTCCGACAACACGGTGACCCAGACGCCAAATTTAAGAGCGGCAAAGCCATCGGACTGCTTTGCCTTGTGTAGCTGCTCGATGAGCGCTTGCCGCGAATTAACCAAACTCTGCACAAACACAACCAAGCCATCGAACGGTAAATCCGCTCGTTTGCTACTCTGATACTGCTGTATAAATTCTGACAACAATTCCGGAAGATTGTCGAGCAACAGGCTATGAACACGGCGGCGACGCAACCATGCTTCAAAAGCTCGACATTGTGCTTGGTGCGCATGCAATGCGCTAAAGAACTGATTGCGTAGAAGGTAACTGAGTTCGGTGGTCGATGTTTTGTTGCGTAACAACGCGATGGCACTCACAGCGGCGTCAATTGCTGGCCATTGCTGCAGGTTACGCCCCAAACTGAAACGATAGACGTTCTGGTTTTGCTGCACGTCAAGCGGTGACATCGCCGGGTAGAAAATTCGTCTCGCCAACTCTTCGACTTCTGCCTGTCGATGCTGTAAATCAGGCACCACAATACTAATCAGTGTATTGCCATCCACTTCGATTTTTTCTCGCGCATAACGCAAAGCCCACATAAGCTCTTGGCGACTGTCAACAAATCGTAAGTAGCGTGTGGTGTCACTCGTTTGCTGCGGACGTGTATAGGACACGTCAACACCCTGCTGCGTCAATGCAGCAATATGCTGCTTTTGCACATCCGTAATGAGGTCGTATGACTCCCAGACAAGGCGCGAGAAAACCGGCTTAAATTCGATCTTATGCAGTGCTGCCAGCAGCATCGGCTCGTCGATAAGACCGCGCTGATTTAGACGCCGCTAATCTTCTATCCAGGCTAGAAACTGCGTAGTGTCTGCAACATGATCTAAACTTAAAGTCTGCGGTGCAATCAGCCAATCGTGCATGAGTCGCCAACTTCGTTGGACCGCTTTTGCCGTTTGTTGCACATTTAACAAGGTCAAGCTGCGCTCTTCTCGGCGCGAAGCTTCGATCACCTGGGTCCAGATTAGTGCCGACTGTTGGGGCGAAATCAACGTTATTGCCCCGGACTGCCTGCTCAATTGTCGTCGATTAAAGCGCCATAGTTGTTTGAGATAGTCAGACCAAACCAAGATATTGGGTGCTTCCCATACGCGCTGCCCTAATGCCACGCGCTGCCGTGCCAGATTTTCGTGCAACGACGTCGCTAGGCTGCGCGTCGGCACTAATATCGCGGTCGAGGAATCAAGCGTGGTTTGCCAGGTTTTTTGCATGCAGCAAGTTTACCACCGGCTCTGCTGAATGTTTTCTGCAGCGCAAAAAAAAGCGGCCGTTGTCGGCCGCTTCTAAATCTCGTTCTTTTTATGGATACGGCTTATCGCAATCCAGCCATGTACGCCGACAACTCTTTGATTTGCTGCTCTGACAAGCTAAACGCAACGCTTTTCATAATTCCATTGTGTCCCGAGCGCTCGCCTTTCTTGAATGCCAACAACTGTTGCTCCAAGTAACCTTTGTGCTGACCAGCAACGCGCGGGTAATGGATCGGAATACCCTTACCATTCGGGCCATGGCAACCCATGCAAGCGGAAATACCGCGCTCGGCATAGCCGCCGCGATACAACTTTTCACCAGCAACCGCCATTTGAATATCTTCTTCAGTGAGGCTAACTTCGGTGCTGGCTGGAAGGGATGCATAATACGCATCCAGATCTGCCATATCTTCTTCGGTCAGTGCCGCAACTTGGCCCGCCATGATCGCGTTTTGGCGCTCACCTGATTTGAATGCCTTTAATTGCGCACTGATGTAACCTGGCACTTGCGCCGCAAGATTCGGATTCACCGGTAAGCTACTCACACCAGCAGCACCGTGACACGCTGCACACACAGCTGATTTCGCTTTACCCGCCTCGGCATCACCTGCGGCCAGGGCCGATGTCGTCATGACCATGCCAGACAGCGAAATGCCAGCAATTACTAATAATTTTTTCAACATTGACGAGTCTCCAGTAACAGGCTCAAGGAATGCGTTTCTTAGTGGCGGGTTTTATATCATGACGCACCGACAGCCTCAAGTGTACCCGTTGCTTTTAGCGAAAATAAGCACGCTGCGTAGCTCACTTATGCGCTGTGTATTTGTTACAATCCACGGATGTCCAGCAGCTCTCTGATTCACCGTGTCTTCAAATAATTCATTGCCTGAAATTCTACGTGCCCCCGAGTTTATCCTCGGCGCTGCTGAACCCCATCAGTTCCCGCAGGATGAAAAGGTCGAAATCGCGTTTGCCGGTCGCTCAAACGTCGGTAAGTCCAGCGCCATTAACGCAATTTGTAATCGCCGTAAACTTGCACGCACCAGTAAGGTGCCCGGGCGTACCCAGCAAATCAACTTCTTCTCAATGGGTGAAAATGCGCGATTAGTCGATCTGCCGGGTTACGGTTACGCGCAAGTACCGCTTGCGGTTAAGCAAAAGTGGGAAAAAACCATCCACGAATATCTGACTGATCGCCCCAATTTGCGAGTCTTGGTTTTACTCATGGACATTCGCCATCCCTTAACCGATCTAGACTGGCAAATGATACGCTGGGCTAGCGAGGCTGACCTGCCGACCCAGGTATTGTTGACCAAGGCAGACAAGTTCAAACGGGGTAAAGTTGCGTCAATCACTCTGCAAGTTGAACGCGAGTTGCGTAAAGTAAAAGGGCAGTTTGGGGTCGAACCTTTTTCATCTCAGAGCTATCAGGGTGTCGAAGCAATGCGAACACAATTGGCAGAATGGGTTGGGGCTTAAAGCAGGCTTTATTGACAGTTTTGTAAATAAGTTTGTAAATTTTTTACAAACATGCTTGAAACGAAACCCATTTTCACATATCTTTCCCACTGTTACATTTTTGACGGGTTGAGAATAAGAATCATTTGAAAATCTTCAATTAGTCGTTTTCGACTACTTTCTTTGGTCTCTTTTTTTACTAAACCTCATCGAATATTGGCACTACTGAAGGACACTTTCAGTAGTACCGGAAAGAATTGCCTAGGGTAGGCAGTCCCCCCAAACGACATCCCCTTGGAATACCTCACACACGGTATTTCGCCTACCCTAGGCATCTTATTTTTTGGCTTTTAGCTCACGCGCAATCCCTCGCACACACCGACTTCCCGCACTAATTCTGCATCCCTGATAATTCAGTCCCACACTAGAACCAACTACTTAGTTTTGTTTAACGTTTGGGTTTGCCTTCGTAGATAATTTGCCAGCGACCGCTGCTGTTTTTCTGCCAAAGCTGACGCTTGTCCGATGTATTGGAAAAGTTATTACTTGTGTAATGCTGCGTGAATGTGACCTCGAACATTGCATCCTCGCCCGGATAGAGAAACAGACTCTGAATATCTAATTCGAGCTCAATCTCTGTCTTACCCCGGTTCACTTGTTTTTTTCGTGCTGCCCACTGCGTGAAATTCCCGCGCCCGAGATTGAACTTTTCGGCCGAATAATGCGCGATCAACGCATCGGTATCAATCGACTCCCAGTCCTTCTCCCAACGCGCCAAAACATCCAGCAAATCCTTTTGTTGCGCTTGTGCACGGTCTTGGTCCAGCCAGATTATTTGCTCGCTCAACAACACTGGGGTATGCGTACTCACATCCACAAACTGTGCGATATCCAGCCAATCGTCGTTACTTAATACAAAGCATCCTTCACTCGACCAGGGCGCACGCGCATAGGTGTCAGAGGGCGTACCATGCAGCCAAATACCGTAACCAGTACGCTTAAGATAGCGGTCGTACACATTAGGATAATCAACGGGGAAGGCACCCTTACCGTACAGATCTGGCAACGCTTTTCCCTCAATATGACGCGTGACGCGATACACACCAATCGGTGTTTTATTGTCGCCCTCGATTTGCTTCCCG
>JAUHZM010000347.1 GCA_030426005.1 Gammaproteobacteria bacterium | reverse complement strand
ACTGGGTCTGTCGCCATGTAGACCATACCGAATGCCAGACCACCAATCACAAAGTGCCACTGAGGTGTCACGCTGAACATTGGGTTAGTCTCGCTGCCGATTGCGTTAAATAAGAGTGATGTTGCAATCACACCAACCGCAACGCCGAGCATGATTCGCCAGGACGCGACCTTGGTGAATAACAAGAACAGTGCGCCAATACCGATAGCGATCAATGAGGTCTCACCAATTGAACCCGCGATATGCCCAACAAACGACTGCTGCAAGGAATAACCTGCTTCGGTTAACGCGTCTACGCCGCCGCTAGCTGCCACGCTGAGCGCAGTTGCCCCGGTGTAGCCATCTACTGCAGTCCAGACCGCATCACCAGAAATCTGTGCAGGGTACGCAAAGTAAAGGAAGGCACGCGCCGTTAACGCTGGGTTCAGGAAGTTCTTTCCAGTACCACCAAACACCTCTTTACCGATCACAATCCCGAAGCTGATCCCCAATGCCGCCTGCCAAAGTGGCAATGTCGCTGGCACGATCAAGCTAAACAGAATCGAAGTTACAAAGAAGCCTTCGTTGATTTCGTGGCCACGCACCGACGCGAACAAGACTTCCCAAAATCCGCCAACGATAAACACCGTCGCGTAAATTGGAAACCAGTACCAGAAACCATGCCAGAAATTGTCAAAGAAACTAGTCGGATCCACACCAATGCCAAACAGGCTCAAGATATCACCGCGCCAACCGGCAACCTCAGTGATACCAAGACTGGCCATTGCGGTATTGGCTTGCAAACCAACGTTGTAACAGCCCATCACCACAGTGGGCATGGCCGCCAGCCACACGTAAATCATGACGCGTTTTAGATCAATCGCGTCACGCACGTGGTTTCGGCCACGGTTCACATCAGCTGGTGAATAAAAAATCGTATCAACCGCTTCATACAGCGCATAAAACTTTTGATACTTTCCGCCTTCAGTAACGTGCGGATGAATGCTATCGAGGGTACGACGTAGAAAAGACATAAGATTAACCTTCCTTCTCGATTTGAGTGAGCGTGGAACGTAATAGAGGACCGAAATCGTGCTTACCAGGATCGACAAACGACAGCAATGACAAGTCCTCTTCCACCAGCTCCAGACAACCCAGCTCTTGCGCAGCATCGGTGTCTTTGACTAATAAAGAGCGAATCAGTGGTGTTGGCAGAATGTCCAACGGCATGACTTTCTCAAACACGCCAATCGGCACTACGGCGCGCGGGCTACCGTATTGAGAGGTCGAGATATCGTAGGTCTTTGGCTTAAAGATGCTGGAAATAAGCACATTCAGAGCCGAAAACTTATTGCTTCCAGGCGCTATCCAGCCCATAAATTCACGCTCATCGTGCTCGCGAATGACCGAAACCTGATTATCGTAACGGCCGAGAAAATCCGCGTCGCCAGTTGCGGTGTGTCCATTTAAGACTGAACCGCTGATCACGCGCTTTTTGCCATCCGCGGTACGTCCCTCGACCAACTCGCTAACTTTAGCACCGGCACGCGTCTTAAAAACACGTGGTGAATTCACCAGCGGACCGGCTAAGGCGACGTATCGACTCACATCTAACTTACCTTGATTAAATAGCGCGCCTAACGCAATAACGTCTTGATATCCGATCGTCCACACCGTTTTCTGTGCGAACACTGGATCAATATGGTGCACGTGTGTGCTACTTAAGCCTGCTGGATGTTTACCACTGAAACGCGCGGTCTTAACAGCATTACCAGACAAACTTGGCAATTCCGCTGTATCAGACTGGCAGACATAAACAGGAACTTCGAACTTGGTGAGAATACTCACTCCAAGCGCAAAGTCGGTGGCACGTTCATTAATAATGACGGCTGGATCAACCGCCAATGGATTGGTATCCATGGCGTTAACGAAAATCGAGTTGGCGCTGCTGTCAACGGCGGGAATCTTGCCGTAGGGGCGGGTTCGAAACGCTACCCAAAGACCGGACTCCTGCATCACCTTACGCACATCTGCTTCGGAGGCGGCGGCGACTTCTTTGCAAGCAAAGGCTTCAGCCTCGTCACCATCAACAGCAATGACTACCGAGACCAGTGCGCGCTTAGCACCTCGGTTAATCGCAGCGACAGTACCAGCGGCTGGCGAAGTGACGATCACACCTGGATTCTTCTTATCTTCGAACAGTGGCGTTCCAACTTTTACTTGGTCACCTTCTCGAACCAACATAGTCGGCTTTAAACCGATATAGTCGCTACCAAGAACAGCGACGGTCTTCACATCGGTTGCCACGTCAATTCGCTCGTCGGGACGGCCCTTCAATGGGATATCAAGCCCTTTCTTAATCTTGAATAACAATGATTACCTCGCCAAATATCAAGTTGGCTGCCTATCGTGAGTTAGCGTGCAGTGCCGAACGCCAGGGACGACCAGTCCACCGGCCGGCATGCCTCTTGCGCGCGAATAGTATACAACTTTGCCTAACCGAGCAACAGTTAGTTCCGGGATCAAAATAAAGCGTGCCCGTAGTTCAAGCCACCTCGCTTTTATTCGGTCCAGAGAATGCAAAACACCAAATTATGCGCTTTATGCTAAGCTCTCCCCTGAGGTCGAAAATAGGCGACCCGAATCGTGGCCTGTTTCGCGCTGGCGCACACCATACACCAAACCAGTTTAAGAATCCGTCAACACAGGAACCCCTATGAATTTTGAAAAAGTCGTTTTCGCGTTCTTCATTATTCTCGCCATGTCACTCAACTTTGGCTTTTTTATCGGTGAAATCGCCGAACCAGAGCATCACCACCCATACGAGCTGTTTGCTGCCTTGGTTGTAAGCCTGATCTGCAC
>JAUHZM010000346.1 GCA_030426005.1 Gammaproteobacteria bacterium | reverse complement strand
CTTTTCGCAAAAACTCGGCGGTGCCTTCGGTTCTGCCATTATGCTCTGGCTACTCGCACTCTTAGGCTATGAAGCCAATAAGGCCCAAGATGGCTCATCCTTGTTTGGCATTAATTTATTACAAACGGCTATCCCGGGCGCATTTGCGCTCATGGCCGCACTGCTGGTTACTCGCTACGCGCTGACCGGTGCGCGGCTAAGAAAAATTCAACAAGATCTTGAGGACCGATAGTCGATGCGATTCGTTCACCAACAAGACAAGTCCGTTAGCTTGTTTGACCCGTGCGCCATTCCGACTGCGGGAAGCTACCTATGGAACACTAACATGCTGTTACAAGTGAATTGCCAAGGCTATGCAAACGCGCAATTCTTACAGCCCGAACCAGCTAAATACGCCAGTGGCCCCAACCTGGAAGCAACCACCTTTATGCAACCCGAACAGCCGGTGTTTGAACACAGCCCCGGACGTTTTGTGTACGTTAAAGATCGCAAAGACGGCAGCCTGTTCTCGATTCCGTATGCACCGTGCAAACAAGGCTTCGACGACTTTCAGTTTCAGTGCACCAACGACACACTTAGATGGCTAATACAGCAGAATGGACTGCAACTGACCTGGGAGGTATCGCTACATGCGGACCTATCGGTGGAAGTCTGGACGCTGACCGTGCACGCGCCGGAGTCCGAAAAGCACATCGATATCTATCCTTACTTCCCCTTAGGTTATCGCTCTTGGATGAACCAATCCGCTGAGTTTGATGCCGAACTTAACGGCATTCTATGTCGAAGTGTGACGCCGTATCAAAAAACCGCTGATTACTTCAAGCAAAAAGAGTTTAAGGACATCAGCTTTCTACTCGCTGAGCAAACACCCATTAGCTGGGACGCACAACAACACGCGTTCGAAGGCACTGGTGGCTTACGGGCTCCACACGGCGTGATGCAAAACCGTTTATCAGGAAGCGTCGCGCACTACGAATTGCCAACGGCAGCATTACACTATCAACTTAATCTGCGCCCCGGCGAAACCAGAGAATATCGCTTTGCGTTTGGTCCGGCCAGCAATACAGCTGAAATTGAGTCAATTCGCACAGCGGTTTTTGACCCACAGCCAAAACTGGCGCAACCCAGCTGGTATTCAGATACCACCTTGCGACTGCAATCAAACGACCCACAATTGGATGAGTTCGTGAATTTTTGGTTGCCACGGCAGATTGCCTATCACGGCGATCTAAACCGACTGACAACCGACCCGCAAACCCGCAACTACCTGCAAGACGCGATGGGCCTCTGCTACTTAGATCCCGATAAAGCGCGTCACATGTTGCTCACCACCTTGCAACAACAACATGTCAGTGGCGAACTACCCGACGGCGTTCTGTTACACGCGAATGCAACACTGAAGTACATCAATCAGGTTCCGCACACCGACCACGCTGTATGGCTACCCATCGCAATGCTGGCGTATCTTCGTTGCAGCAATGACACTGAATTCTTTAATCAACAACTGCCATTTGCCGATGACCCGAAACCGGTGAGCGTATTCGAGCATTGTGAACGCGCCCTGGCACAGCTGCTAACAGCACGAGATGATCGACACCTAAGCTTGATTGGTGAGGGCGACTGGTGTGACCCAATGAATATGGTCGGTTATCAGGGCAAAGGTGTGTCTGCCTGGTTAACCTTCGCCACCATCTATGCCCTACAAAACTGGTTACAAATTTGTGACCGATTAGGCCGCACCGACCAGCAGGCATATTGGCAGCAAGCGATTGACGAAATGCGCGTCGCGGCCAATACCCATTTCTGGCACGATCAATGGTTTGGCCGTGGCATTACCGATGCTGGCCGCTTATTCGGCATTGACGGTGACGCCGAAGGTGCAATTTTCCTAAACCCTCAGACTTGGGCTATGTTGAGCCACAGTGTCAGCGCTGAGCAACAAACATACATGCTGGAGTCGGTCACGCGTCATCTGGAAACCGCGTATGGCGTCGAACTCGTTGCACCCGCCTTCACGCATATGCACGAGGACATTGGTCGGGTAACCCAGAAGTTTCCAGGTACTGCCGAGAACGGCTCGGTCTATAACCACGCCGCGGCATTCTACATTCACGCGCTTTACAGTATCGGTGAAGCCGACCGCGCATTCACATTGATACGAAAAATGGTGCCCGGTCTCGACCCAGAAGACCTTTCACAACGCGGTCAGTTGCCCAATTACATCCCCAACTATTATCGAGGGGCAAGCCAACAGTTTCCGCGTACTGCCGGTCGCTCGAGCTTGCTCTTTAATACGGGCACTGTACATTGGATCTACCTCAGTTTGATTGAAGGTTTACTGGGTCTGAACTTTGTCGGTCAGGGTGTACACTTTGCGCCACAACCACCCAGCCATTTAAACCGCATGCAGGCACGCAAACATATAGCTGGCGTCACGTTTAACATGATCATTGAGCGCACCGCCTCGGTCACTCGTCAGGAAACCAAGGTCGATGACGCGCTCATTGCCAACAATGTGCTGACACCGTTGGAGTCGGGCAAGGAATATCAGATTCTCATTCTGCTCCCGACAGAGGCATAACTTGGAGCATAACCCCACCCTGATAATCTGTATGGGCGTGAGCGGCACCGGCAAATCCACGCTCGGGCGCGCGCTAGCCAACGAACTGAATTGGCGTTTTATCGAAGCCGACGACTTCCACTCCGCAGCGAATAAAGCCTGGATGGCCAGCGGCAAGCCCCTAACCAATGCCATGCGAGCGCCCTGGATACAAGCCTTAATAGCAGAACTCGAATCACTGTATGCCGCCCAGCAAGATTGCGTACTCGCCTACTCTGGCTTGGTTCGAGCGCACCG
>JAUHZM010000047.1 GCA_030426005.1 Gammaproteobacteria bacterium | reverse complement strand
AAAATCTTCATCGGACAGCTTCAAACCAAAACGGGTTCCGTTGATGTTGGGAAAACCATATCTGCCTAGAACCAAAAACTGGTCATGAAAGTTATCAAACTCGGTAACGCCGCTCTTGTCGTACTTGGATAGCGCTTCCCGGTGCAAATCGTGAATTGTTTTAGCTCTACTTGTAGAACTCTGTAGTTCTTGGGCAAATGAGTTTGAAGCAGTGAAGAATGCTAAACTTATTACGATTACTACCTGCTTCTGAAAAGCATATCTTCTTTCGACCAATTTCTCACGTCTCCATATGGCTGGTTTGATGTAGTTTCCCAAGAAAAGGCTGAAATGTGGACATCCAGTTAACCCAGTCAAAGTGGCTGCTCAGGTTTATCAAAATTTCGCTTGTTAGGTGATTTCTCATAGATCTCTGAATACAGTTGATCGTATCCACGTTCCTTTAGATCAGTTTCTATTTTCAAGATAGCAGAGCTGTATTCGTCAGGAGCATCTATGTATGCCAGCATATCGAGGATCCATAATACCTCGCGTGTAAATGCTGCGACGCCGTCCTTATAGATCGATTCACCAAGCTCACCTTTTTTGGCTGTTGCGAACTCCATCATATGGTCAAAGGTTTCAAGCGAACGTTTATACTTTTCGAAACCATTCCCCAAGTATTCACGGCACAGATCCCACTTTTTCTTAGAGGCACAATATTCGTATACAAATGTAAATATCTCATGAGAGAAATCTTTGTTCGTTTCTCGCACTTGTAAAAATTGATGAAATGTCTCTTCTTCGCATTTCAATACCCTGCATATAGATGAGTACTCGTGGAAAAACTGACGCCTTTGAGACTGTTGAAAATTTGATAATGTCCTTTCTTTCAAATTAGTAAGCTCAGATAGTGCGTCTGGATATCGTGCTCCTAATTCTGCCCACTCGCCCAGACAATATGAAAGACGAACACCGTAATATGATCGATCAATCTCGATTGCGTTGTCATAGAACCATTTATAGTTTTCAAGTGACTCGACGTAACGCTCTTCCTTAAATGCCTTTCTAGCGTTGTCCAATACTTGACCTGGGTCTTTATCCATTCTCGATACTCCTTGAGCGCCCGAGGCCCGACAAAGGGGCAGACGACAGTAAATGGTGAAACGCGGGCACCCACTTAAATTTTTCTTCCTTCTCGGTCAAGACTCTCAATTCCGGATTTATCACTAGTTAGTTCATCTTTGAATAGTTCCAATTGGTCTGTATAGATGAGCTTTCTTAACCAGCTCCTAAAGCTCTAAATACCGAGATTTGCGCAATAATGATCTCGTACACACCGCGTTTCGCCGCCAGTTCAGCTTGCAGCAATTTAAGCTCAGCATCGAGTAACTCTCGCAAGGGCGAGGCGCCAAACTCGTATTGCACCTTAGCGATCCGCGCCGATTCTTGGGAATCGCTCAGCGCGGAGTCCAATAACGGCTGTCGGTCTCGAGCGGCTTTTTGATTTGCCAGTGCCGCATTTAGGTCTTCCAGCGCGAACAACACACTGTTTTCATACTCAGCAAACGCGGCCTGTGAGCGGTGCTCAGCAGCATTAATCCGTTGTTTCCCCAGCACGAGATTGCTCAATGACCAAGACAAGGTGGGCCCAAATGAAAATTGCAAGGCGTTGTCTTCAAACAATTGTTCCGACTGCTGTGCTGAATAACCTATCGAACCTACAAGTGACACTTGTGGAAACATCGATGATACGGCCAAACCGACTTCGCTGACCGAACTAGCTAATTTGCGCTCGGCTGTCTGAATGCCCGGCTGGCGACGAATCAGCTCTGATAACTCACCAATAGGCAGCGCGCGATTGATATAAGAAGCTGTACTGATCGAAGCTAGTTCTTGCTGCAAAGCGCCTGGCGCGCGACCTGTCAATACCGCTAATCGCGCTTGGGTTTGCGAGATAGACGCGTCAATAGGCGGCATAGCGGCCTGGCTCGATTGGAGCTGAGCTCGTGCATTAAGAACATCGACTTCGATACCCCGACCGTACTCCAGCAATACTTCGGCAATCCTAAGACTTTCTTTCTGTAAACCAATATTGCGTTGCAGCGTATCACGTTCAGATAACAGCGATTGGAGTTGGAAATAGTTACTTGCTACGTCGCCGATTACCATTAATTGCAAAGCACGCAGTTGCATCAATTGCGCTTCATAGTTGCTCTTAGAAATTTCGATCTGTCGCGACAACCTACCAAATAGATCCAAATCCCATTGCGGCGCAAAACTGACCGAGTACAGCTCAGTATCACTAAACGCTTCAGATTGTCCGACGGCCGCTGCCGATTGTCTAGACTCGGTGGCGGACGCGCTTATTTGGTCTGCGGGGATTCGGTCTAATCTTGCGAGCCTCAGATTTGCGCGGGACGCCTTAACATTCGAGCTGAGTGCCTTTAAATCTCGATTGTGTTGTAGGGCTTGGCTAACCAACTCCGATAGGCGGTCATCGTGAAATGCTGTCCACCATTCGGTTAGCACCTTTTCGCTATTTTGATAATCAACCACCAACACGCCATCGGATAACAGGGATTCAGTATCAGGCGTTGAATAGTGCGGACCAAATGTTGTGCAGCCACTAACGACAAGGCTTAGGCCAAGCCACCCAGTAAGACGAATTAGCGTTTTCATACATCCCCCTGCAGTTTATGCGCATTTCGCTGTGTGTTTCTTTGCTCTCGAACTAAGGCAAAATGATCCAGCATGCTGCCCAGTGCCGGCACCAGTAGCATCTGGATAAAGGTACCGATTAACACCCCAAAGGCAATGCTTGCCGCCATTGGAATCAAGAATTGTGCTTGAACGCTTTGCTCGAGCATCAACGGCCCAACTCCTAAAAAGGTGGTCAACGCGGTTAGAAAAATAGGCCTAAAACGACTCTTACCCGCTTCAATCCAAGCCAACCTTGACTCCACACCCTGAGAGCGCATTTCATTGGCAAAATCGACTTGTACCAGCGCGCCATTAATCACCACACCAGCCAAACCCACGATACCAAATATACTCAACAAGCCCATGTACAGGTCCATCACCAAGTGGCCCAGCACCGCGCCGACCAGGCCGAATGGAATCGCCAACATCACAACGATCGGCTGCGAATAAGACCTAAATGGTATTGCCAGTAAGATAAATATTGCTAACAAAGCGAGCATGAAGTTTCGACCTAACACGGACCCCACATCGCCCATTTCTCTTGCTTCACCACCAAATTCAAAGCGCACATCTGGCACCGCCTCTTCAATCTTTGGAAGAATGGTTTCGGTTAATACTCCATTCGCCTGCTGACCGCTAATTATTGCGTTATCAACATCGGCCGTAATCGTGATTAAACGCCGGCCATTGCGTCGATTGATGGTCGACGGACTAAGTGTCTCGGTCACATTCGCAACCTGCGACAAAGGAATAAATTCACCACTGCTAGCTTGAATACGATAATCAAATAGATCGCTGATATGACTGCGCTCAGACTCAGGTAAGCGGACGTACACTCGAACCTCATCACGCCCACGTTGCACCCTGAGCGCTTCGTCACCAAAAAATGCGCCACGCACCTGCAACGCTAATGATTGCAAACTAAGGCCGTAACGACGGGCTTCGTCTTTTAACTCTATCTTAAATTCGCGCTTACCGGCATCGAAGTCATTCCTAACGTCAAACACGCCAGCAATAGAGTTCAACCCAGCCTCAGTCTGGCGAATCGCTTCTCGCAAACTTGATTCGGTATCCGCTGAAACCTCTACTTGCACAGCCGCCCCAAGCGATACCAAGCTTGATGCCACACTTATCTTTGCCTGACTTCGAAGCGGTACTAGCGCTTCGCGCCACCGAGTTTCAAACTCCGATGACGAGAAGTCACGATCTTCTGGTGCGGCAAGCTGAATGACCACAGAGCCTTGATTGGATTTTGCGGCGTTTAATCCGCCAGATCCCGGCGGGCCACCGACTTCTTCTTGAGTCCCAACCAGTACCAACTGCCCCAACATGAGTTCTTCAACCGTTTGCTTGCCAGTTGCCATGTCGCGCGCCACGTCTAATCCCAGCTGTTCAACCTCTGCGATTAGTTGCTCGGTTCGCTGTAGCGACGTCCCTTCTGCCATTTCAACCGAGGCTGTGACGTAGTTGCCCTCAATCTGTGGAAAGAAAGAAAATTTAATGTAACCGTTGGCGAGAATACCAATACTCAACACCAGCACGGTGACCGCACCGGTTATGGTCACAAACCAGTGCTTAGTGGTGAAATCTAAGACACGTTCGAGCGGCCCTTCAATAAAGCGTTTGAGCGCGCCATCCACCTTGTCCCTGGCTTTAGCAAAGAAGCGAAACACCACGTTACTAGGTGGCTCTTTGACGTTGATATGCGACAAATGATGCGGCAAAATTAATAGCGACTCGATCAAAGAAAGACCAAGTAAAATTATTACCACCGCCGGAATATCGGTGAGGAATTTGCCTAAAATTCCTGGCAACAATAACAACGGCACGAATGCGGCCACAGTAGTTGAGACAGCGAATATAACCGGCGCGGCAACTCGACTAGCGCCTTTGACCGCTGCCTCCATTGGCGGCGTGCCTCGTTCGGCTTCAGCAAAAATGTTTTCACCGGTGACAATCGCGTCATCCACAACGATGCCGATCGCTAAGATAAACCCGAACATAGAGAGCGAGTTTATCGATAAGCCCAGCAGCGACATGGGAATAAACGCGGCGGTGAATGACACGCCAATTCCAGCTGACACCCAAAACGCCAGCCGCAGATCCAGAAACAATGTTAACGCCAGCGCGACCAGCAATATCCCGAGAATTGCGTTCTTCACCAACAGGTCAATACGCTGATCTAACTCAACCGCATCGTTACGCCAAATCACGACATCAACACTGTCTGGTAAGCTCGGCTTTAGTTTTTGATCAATATACGTTTCAGCGCTGTCGATCACATCTAACACGCGTTCATCACCGACCCGAAACACATCTAAAAAGACCGCAGGTTTACCGTTAAATTCAGCGAACTGAGTGCGCTTTTGAAACCCATCGATGACACGCGCGATATCGCGAACTCGAATAATCCCATCACTGGGTGATGAGCTAACTATAATTTCTTCAAAGTCTTGACGGGTTAGATTCCGACCAACCGTGCGAATCAATATATTCTCTTTCGCGGTGTCGATATCCCCACCAGGCAGTTCCAGACTTTCGAGTCTAATCGCAGCTGAGAGATCAGCTAAGGTGAGATCATAGGCGCGCAAACTATCTCGCGATACTTCAATCGAAATTTCGTAGTCCCGAGCGCGCTTGACTTCGATCAAGGAAATGTTGTCCTCAAGAACCAAATCATCCTTTATGCGATACGCCAATTCCTTTAGCGTGGCTTCAGGCAAGGTGCCACTGATCGCAATTTCAGCGACACGGGTTTTACCGCTGACTTGCGAGACAATCGGCTCCTCAGCGTCATCCGGAAACACCGTTATCCGATCAACTTCCGACTTAACATCATTCAGCGCTCGACCAATGTCGGCTGTGCGGGAAAACTCCAATTTAACAAGCCCTACCCCCTCTGCCGCGCTTGCGGTTACTTCCTTAACTCCTTCAACACCATTGAGTTGCTGCTCAAGTGGCTGAATAATCGATTTTTCGATTTCGTCGGGCGAAGCCCCAACATAGGGCACTTCGACTTGGATTATCTCCAGCGTGAATTCTGGGAAAGCCTCTTGCGAGGTATTTGACATACTGATAAGGCCACCGATCAACAAAAAACCCATCAACAGGTTTGAAGCAACAGGATGGCGTGCAAACCATTCGATAATACTGTTCATTACTGTTGCTCAGTGGGCAGGTCTGGGTTGTCATCGGCCGAACCTAGTTGATCGGTCAACCGGGTCGGTGTTTGGTTGCGGCTTGGGCTAAGTGGCTCATTAGTAGCTGAAGGCTCTTGCACCGCTGAAGGCTCTTCTATCGCGGGGGGCTCTTCTGGCGGAACGCTTGAGCTTGGTTCATGGTTGCGAATCTGCACCTGGTTTCCAGGCAATACACCGCCGATGTCTGACCCTAATACATACAGTTGGCCATCGCTCTCAATCGCCGGTTGAATAAATGCCGCCGCTTGCTGATTGCTAAGTGTTTTAGCACTGGCGGACTGCACTTCACCGAACCCCTGAGAGTCTACCTGCACAAACCAGATAGTATTGTCTGAGCGCACGCTATCACGACTCACTTTAATATATTGCCCAAAGTTACGCGTTTGGATAAACGCTTGCGCGAACATACTAGGCAACAACGGCGGCGCTTCAACATCGGTTTCTTGCAGTGCTAGACCGCGAGCTTCAGGCGCATCGACGCGCACAATCACGTCGATCGTACGCGAAGCGCTGTCTAAGCCTGCTTCGACCCGATCAACCACCGCCGGCCAATAAAAACGACTTCCGCCAAACTCAGACTCAACCCTTGCGGCGATGTGCGCGGTTTCAGCGTTAAATAAACCCTCGAGAAGAACCGCATCTGACTCAGCCAAAGCCACTGAGAGTTCGAAAGCGTCGGTTGAGTAAATGTCGGCAAATTGAACACCCGGTGCTAACACATCACCTATACTGACACGTTCGCTAACCACACGACCGTTAAATGGTGCGCGAATAACGCTCCTGCTCAAATCAGTTTGAGCACTTTTTAGACCGGCCTCAAACTGCGCCACCCGAGCTTGAGCAGCACCTAAAGCGGCTTGTCGTTGGTCTAACTCCTCTTGTGCGGCGGCTTTGAGCTCTACCAGTTTTTTAGACCTCGCCAATTGTGCCTCAGCGAGCACCAGATCAGCCTTGGCGCTGGCTAACTGTGCATTCAATTCGGCTACACGCGCAGACAAACTGACAGGGTTAATGGTTAGTAAGGCATCGCCGGCGTTAAAATAGGCGCCCGACTTAAAGCTATCACTCAGCTCTACCACCTCGCCCGAGACCTGGGCTTGAAGTTTCACGGTCGCAACCGGCACGACTCGACCACTGGCTGAAATCTCAAAATGACCGCTCCGCCACACTAAAGGCTCGGCGTCTATCACCGGCGTTCGGGCCTCAATTGGTGTCAGCTGCGGCTCGCTCTTAAGCACCGTCAACAAAAACAGCGTAATCGCGCCAAAACCAACAATTGCCAAGCAAACCAGTAGCCAGCGTTTACGTTCACTATCAATATGAAAATTCATTAGGATCCTTATTGTGACAATAGCTTTTGAATATTTGAGAACACAACTCGTTTGATCTGTGCGACTTCCTCCGGCCCGAATGAACTAATATTTAGTGCCATTTTGGCGCTCATGCGGCTTACTCTGAACACCAATACTTGGCCGAATATGGTCTGCGCAATAATGGCGTTCTCGAGCGTTTTGTCGGGTTCACTGCGAACAATCGCCACCAGCTTTGCGATCAAATCATGAAATGGGTTTTTGCTCAGCCAATGATCTCGCGCATCCTCACCCAACTGAAATTGAGTAACAAATCGAGCCCAGCGTTTAGTCTCAACCGAATCTGGAAGCATGATTTCCATCATGTTTTCGACAATACTCAGAAGATGATTCATGGCATCATCAGCATCCAAGCTCTGTGTCTTAATAAACTCTTCGGCAGCCGTTACAGGCGCATGACTATGCCCAATGATTTGCGCACCTATATAGTCAGCCACGGCGCAGTACAGGCCGTCTTTGCTTCCAAAATGGTAGCTAATTGAAGACACGTTCATGCCAGCAGAGTCACTGATTTGACGAATCGAAACACCATCAAAGCCATGTTGGCCAAACATATCCAGCGCTGCTTGAAGTAGCTTTGCTCGTGCGAGCTCACCAACACTGGGAACCCCTTTTTTTTCAGTCACGCGTTTAACTCCATTATCAATCATGAGTGTATTTCGCGAACCATACACACACTTAAAAATCAAATCAAACGATTGATTTAATTTTTAAGTGTTCAACGAAAGACTCCTCGCTTCTTTGCGAATGACTAGCGCTAAGATTTTGGTAAAGACAGGCTTATATGTGGAAGTTCAGAACCACCGTGGTCTATTTAAAGTTTCAGCGGATTTGTTAATATCCTTCTCGACGTCTCAAAGAACTGTGTTGAAACATGAACACCCGTTTAAGCCTAGTTATGTAACATGTAAATCAAAAGCTGCTCGACTTCGGTGCGAGCACATTGAATTCGCTCTACCCTTTAAGTCGGTGTTTATGACATGAAATTTTCATATTCAATTCTTTTATATTTTGTTTTTATCGCAGGCACTGCGCTGGCAGATTCCGAAATTGCGCCGTTTCCTAAAGTAGACAAACCCTACGACGGATCTTGCTATATCAAACAGATACCGGCAAAACTAAGATACATCACAAATTTTAATTATGAAGTTATAGAAACTGAGATAGAAGAAGAGGCATTTGTTGAAGCTTATAAAATTCTTCCAGATGGTAAAGACGAATTCTTATGGAGTTCAGTCGGCTGGTATGCAAATCAAGTTTTCCTAACTAACGATTGTGTATACCTAGTTCGCATGGGTAATTGGGCAAGAGGGAGCGCGCCAAGCGCAGAGGACTTGGCTGTGGCATTTTATAAAAATGGTGAAATGTTGCTTTCGTATTCTACGGCTGACCTTATTGAGAATAGCGAGAGTGTGGATGTCACAACCGGACACTATTTTTGGCTATCGCAGGATCAAGATTCTCTGGGGTTGAGTCCATGGTCTGATACTTTCTACCTGAAAACCATAGAGGAAAAACAATTCGAGTTTTATTACACGACGGGGGAAATGATAAGCAACTAGCCTATTTAGGCTTTTGTGTAGTTAGAGGTGGCCTTTCCAAACGTCATCCTAAGCCTGATTATAAGCCGCCAAAAACTCATCAAAGCTTAGTGTGTCACTTTGTTCTAAGTCGGCTTGTTTCCGTAATGAGGTTTCCGCCATTTCGTTTAGCGTTTGATCGAATTCAGCATTCGAAGCGAGTTCACTAAATTGCTGAGCAAATTGGTCGGCTTGGTCACGGGCAATTTCTAGGAATTCTTCGCCATTTTGAATTCGTTGCATGACTTGGCCGGATGGCGTGAGTGCCACGTTGTCGACTTTGGCCAGTTGCTCTTTCACTGCGGTACTGTGTAGATCGCCACCGTTCGCTTGGTCTAGCTTTTCGGCAATCTCCTGCACTGCCGACAGGAGTTCGGTTGCCGCTTGTTTGAACGGAATCTCGTGGTCGCCCCAGCGCAGGGTTAGGTCGGGGTTTCGACCTTCCAGAATCACTTTGGTTTGATTGTCGCGGATTTCTGGGCAGCAACTGTCACTGACTTCCGGACACTGAGAGAACAAACAATACAACAGGAACGCGTCCATAAAACGCATCTGCGCGGCAGAAATACCAACTCGGGTGAACGGATTGATATCCAGAATACGGACTTCGATGTATTCCACGCCCCGATCGCGTAATGCCGCGATTGGCTTTTCGCCAGAACGAGTAACGCGCTTAGGACGAATGTCGGAGTAATATTCATTTTCGATTTGCAGTACATTGGTGTTTAACTGGCGGTACTCGCCATCAACCTTCACGCCAATCTTTTCGTACGGTGGATACTTTTGGTGGATCGCTTCGCCTAGGGTTTTTACGTACTCCGGCAGAGATGTATAAGACACGTGCAAATCCTGCTGCGCGGTGTTTTGGTAACCCAAATCGCTCATGCGCAATGACGTGGCGTATGGCAATCCGTAGGTGCGTCGACCGAATTGCTGGAGGTGTGTTTTGCGCCCATTCAAAAAACTTTGATCGAGCACGGGAGACGCACCAAACAGGTAATGCAGAATCCATGAGTATCGACGAAAGTTACGAATCAGCGAAAAATACTGTGCTGATTTGAAGTCCTGCAACGATTCCGACGAGGTCAGAGACTGGGCCTGCATCTTTTGTTGGTAAGCTTGCCAAAAGCTATCGGGCAGTGAGAAGTTATAATGAATTCCCGCGATGGACTGCATGATTCGCCCGTATCGCACGGCTAAGCCTTGTCGGTACACGTGCTTTAAGCGGCCAATATTCGACGTGCCATAATCGGCAATGGGAATACTCTCATCACCATTTAGGCTACAGGGCATGCTCACTGGCCAAATCACCCGCTGACCAATATTGTTCAGCGTTAATTTGTGCAGCTGCTCCAGATACTCAATGGTTTGATCAATGCTGGTGCTGGTTGGCGTAATAAACTCAAGCAGGGCTTCGGAATAATCCGTGGTGATACTGTCATGCGTCAAGGTGGAGCCTAAGGCTCGCGGATGACCGTCTTGTGCAACCGTGTTGTCAGGCGTTACGCGCAGGCCTTCTTTTTCTACCCCGCGCACGATTCCCTTAAGGTGTGACGCTAACTCCGAATCAATTAACGCCAACGTCGACGTGCATTTGGTATCAAGCATAAGTCAATTTGCAGGCTTCGCCTGTCGCAGTCGTGGCACACAAATTGGCCTGCCACAGTTCAATTCATTTAAGTAACGGAATCATAACTTGAATCCACCGCGTTGTGCTGCTTTCTGGTATTGCTTATTGGCAAGTTTAAACAGCAGGTTCGGAAAAAATCGCTTCAACCATAAGGCGTGCATTTCCATGCCTTTACCGACCGGGATTTCGAGCTTTCCCTTACGCATTCCGCGCAGGATTTGTTCGGCGCACTCGGTAGCCGACATACCACCACGAATGTCAGTGTCTAACTGACCAAACTTAGAACCATCACCGACCACGGCGTTCGCGGAAATATTGGTTTGGATATACCCCGGCACAATTGTGGTGACGCGAATATTCTGGTCGTGTACTTCCGTGCGTAAGGCATCGAAAAAGCCCATCATGGCGTGTTTAGCCGCAGAGTAACCGGTTCGAAATGGCGCGCCTATTTTGCCTGCCACCGAGGCAGTCACGGCGATATGACCCTGCCCTTGCTCCAGCATGACCGGTAACACGGCTTTGGTGAGTTCGATTTGCCCAAACACGTCGACATCGAAGATGGTTCGGTAGGTCGCCATCTCGGTATCCAGACAGCGGGACCGTTGTGAAATGCCAGCGTTGTTAATGAGCAAATCAACGCGGCCAAAATGTGCCATCACGTCTTTCAGTGCGCTGTCGATCTGCGCAGAATTGGTCACATCGAGCAGCACCACGACACTGTTTTCTGGCTTGCCGCTAAGTTGGTCACACTTGGTTTTTACGGCTTCCAGGGTCTCTTGATTGCGCGCGGACAACACCAGTCGTGCGCCCTCCTTAGCAAACGCGAGCGCGAGTGCTTCGCCAATGCCCGATGAAGCGCCGGTGATCCAGACCACCGCGCCGTTAAATTGAGATACATTCGACATACAGCCCCCTACGCGTTGTGTTGGTTTTGACGGTCGCTAGAATGCGTGGTGTCATCACGCTGCGACTCTGTCTCGACTGTGTCATCGATCGCGGCCTCAAGCCCAGCACCTCGGCGTAACTCCACCACATACGGCCCAAGAATGCTTGCTACGAACACGATGGGAATGCCAAAGATCAGGGTGAACTGCCAGTAGTCCTGCGCTTCAGCATCCATCAACGCATTTACAGTGAAGAGCGCCACACACAAGAGGCTCCCGATCCACCAACGGCTGGTAAGCAAATAGGCCACCAGGCTCACCGCAAATGCCAGAATAAACAGCAGAGCAAAAATCATAGGCCGATCATAGCATTGAAGTCGACTCTAAACGCAATTCGAATCAGCCGGGCTGTTACAGAATGTAACGCGCGTAGTCTTCGTCTTCAGCGAGCTCATCCAAGTGGTCGTTGACGTATTGCTTGTCGATCTTGACGGTATCACCCGATCGGTCGCTGGCCTCAAACGAGACTGTTTCAAGCAGTCGCTCGAGCATGGTGTGAAGGCGTCGCGCACCAATGTTCTCAGTGCTTTCGTTCACCTGCCATGCCAATTCCGCAATGCGCTCGATACCATCGTCGGTAAAATTCAAACTCACATTTTCGGTTTCCATAAGGGCCTGATACTGCTCGGTTAACGACGCATCCGGCTCGGTCAAAATCCGCTTAAAGTCTTCGACCGTGAGGGCTGACAACTCAACACGAATCGGCATACGACCTTGCAATTCTGGAATCAGGTCAGACGGTTTAGAGAGTTGAAACGCACCTGAACCAATAAACAAAATGTGGTCCGTTTTGATCATACCGTGCTTGGTCGACACGGTCGTGCCTTCCACCAGCGGTAAAAGGTCGCGCTGCACGCCTTCGCGTGATACGTCCGGGCTTTTGCCCCCTTCTGAGCGACCGACGATCTTGTCGATCTCATCAATAAACACAATGCCATGATTCTCTAAACGCTGGATCGCGGCGTGTTTGATATCTTCTTCATTGACCAACTTACTGGCTTCTTCTTCGACCAGCACTTTCAAGGCTTCTTTAATCGGCATTTTGCGGGCCTGCTTTTTCTCAGCGCCCATATTTTTCATCATGCCTTGTAGCTGACTGGTCAGCTCTTCCATGCCTTGCGGGCCAAAGATCTCGACGCCCATATTGTTGGCCGAGACTTCGACTTCGATCTCTCGGTCGTCCAACTCGCCTTCACGCAATTTCTTACGAAAACGTTGACGCGCGGCACCGTCGTTCGACTCGCCAGTTGAGGCTGGATTAAAACCAACGTCTCGCGCAGGCGGCAACAGAATGTCGAGAATGCGGTCTTCGGCGGCGTCTTCTGCGCGGCGCTGCATTTTCTTCATCTCAGCTTCGCGCTGGCGCTTGATGGCGATATCGGCGAGATCACGGATAATTGAGTCGACCTCACGACCGACATAACCGACCTCGGTAAACTTGGTTGCTTCGACTTTTAAAAACGGCGCATCGGCCAGATTGGCTAATCGACGGGCAATCTCTGTTTTGCCTACACCCGTCGGGCCGATCATCAGGATATTTTTCGGTGTGATCTCCGCGCGTAAACTGGCGTCTTCCACCTGAGTACGGCGCCAACGATTACGTAACGCAATGGCCACCGAGCGCTTTGCATTGGCTTGGCCAATGATGTGTTTATCCAGTTCCTGAACAATTTCACGTGGGGTCATTTCGCTCATACTAAAACTCCAGTTCTTCGATGGTCAGATTGTGGTTGGTGTAAACACAGATATCAGCCGCAATATTAAGTGAGGCTTCGACGATTTCACGAGCGCTCAAGTCGGAATGCTGTGTTAACGCACGTGCAGCCGATTCGGCAAACGAACCGCCAGAACCAATGGCCATGACGCCACCTTCGGGTTCGATCACATCGCCGTTTCCAGAGATTACATAAGAAGCTTCTTTGTCAGCCACGCACAACAGCGCTTCTAAGCGACGCAACATGCGGTCGGTGCGCCATTCTTTCGCTAGCTCGACGGCGGCCTTGGTTAGAATGCCCTGATGTTTAGACAACTTGGCATCAAACAATTCAAACAGTGTAAATGCGTCGGCGGTACTGCCTGCAAATCCGGCAATCACGTTGCCCTTATATAAGCGCCGTACTTTTCGCGCGTTGCCTTTCATGACCGTGTTCCCCATGGAAACCTGGCCATCACCGCCAATTACCACCTTATTACCGCGACGAACCGACAGTATGGTGGTGCCTCTGATCTCAGGCATTGGTGCCTCCGATATTGATTTTCATTAGGACTATGTTGAGATGGTTTCGCCAGTTTCAAGTTTAACAAGGGAACTATCTCGAGCTGGGCAGCGTATTCGCCGCAAGCCTATTTGATTATTTTCAAATGCGACGCGCTGCGCTTGGACTTCTGCTTGGGCTCTAACTTGGTAGGTGCCGAGACTTTACGCTTAGGTGGCGTTGGTTCCGGGTCTGGTTCAAAACCGTCTTCGCTGTCTTCAAAAAAGATACCCTGTGAATTCTCGCGTGCGAAGATCGCTAAAATTGAATCGATGGGTAAAAAGATATCCTGCTCAACGCCACTGAACCGCGCTGAAAAGCTCAAACATTCGTTATCCATAACGTGGAGCTGGATGGCCGACGAGCTGATGTTTAATACAATCTGCCCATCGACCACATGTGCTTCAGGCACCTCGACGCCTTCGGCATTAGCATTGACTAACACCTGAGGCGTAAAACCATTGTCTTCTGCCCAATCGAAGATCGCGCGTAACAGATAGGGTTTGGTCGAGGTCATGTCACTGAGATGTTGGCTTAGAATCCGCGCAGAT
>JAUHZM010000345.1 GCA_030426005.1 Gammaproteobacteria bacterium | reverse complement strand
GGGTTGCGGCAAAAGAGATTTGGTCACCCGAAGCCGATGTGTTGAGTCTGCTTTTCATCGTGCCAGTATTTTATGCGCTACTGACGGCGCAGAAAGCAGTCAATCTGGCTGAAGGAAGCGAAGCGGTCGCGACAAATGATCGGCTTACTTGGGTAAATGCGGGGTGGATTGCGTTGGGATTGCTTATGTGGGCTTTGACGATCTTGGGATTGCTGATGATATTTGGCCTGGTTGACATCTAGCAGCCCACACGTGTTCGGCCAAGCTGCTCTTGTTAGGAGTGAGATGCAATGCGGCACAAACTTTGAATCATAATTGAGTCAGTTCGTCGGAGGGTACATGCCTAAAAATATTCTAAGAGAGTCAGAGATCCAAGCACAGCAAGGGGTTGAGAAAATACATTTTCTGAACCCAAATTCGCGCCGAATTAATAAATCTTTGGGTGATTTTTGTGGTTTGCAAAATATTGGTTTTCACCTCATTGAGATCGAACCGGGTTGTGATTCGACTGAGTACCATAAGCATTACCACGAAGAAGAATGCGTTTATATCTTGGCCGGGGAGGCGTTGGCGACGATTGGTGATCAGATCACGGAAGTAAAAGCTGGTGATTTCATAGCATACCCAGCTGGTGGCGAGGCACATAAACTACATAATCATGGAAGCTCCACCTTGCGGTGTATCGTCGTGGGGCAGCGCCTGGCGCATGATGTGACTGACTATCCTGCGCAAAACAAGCGTTTGTTTAGGCAACAAGGATTAGCCTGGAATCTGGTTGACATCGATGCGATCTCTGAGCCGAATGCGGGCAAAAAATAACACCTGACCTTGAGCTCAATGCGTTGTTCGGACCAAATATTGAGTATGACGACCTAGTAATCACCAATTTCAATCGATTTAGTGTGTGCTAATTTGCCTCGCATAACATCACTTAACGAAATGGCAATTGAGTGAGATTGATGATTCTTATCACAACGAGCTTCCGGGGAGAAGTGCAATGATCGCGCGCATCGTATTCTATATCGTACTTACAGTAGGCATATCGGGCTGCAGTGATGGTGCGCCGATGTTCGCCAGCGCGTACAAAGACGCCGATGAATACCAAAGTTTGCAACAAGCGCAGCGCGCCAAAACCGAGTTCCTGGCGTACACACACCGGATAAAGGTCGAAGTCGCCCGCTCGGAACTGTCGAGCATTTTTAATTCTGTGCTTGAGGCATGTATTGCCGAAACCGAATACACATGCTTGATTATGAACTCCAAGGAGTCAGGTGGTGAGTATGCGTATGGTCAGATTACGCTCCGGGTTTCATCCAATGGTGTTGCGAAGTATAAAAAGATGGTGACTGATTCCGGCGCGGTGGCACAACAGTCTATGAGCGCGGAGGATTTGACCGAGGTAGTTAAAGATGCTGAGCAGCGCCTCGACATGCTCACTGCGTACAAAACTCAGTTACAACAACTCGAACAGCGCCCCAATATTGATGTGGATGCACTGATCAAATTGTCGTCAGAACTGGCAGAAGTGCAGACCCAAATAGAGTACACACTGGGCCAGAAAGCGAAGCTATATCAGCGTATTAACATGGAAGTGCTCCAGATCACTCTGGATACCTCAGCACATAGGTCGTTTTACAGCCCCATTGGTGACGCTTTCTCCACCTTTGGTGAAAACGTCTCTGAAGGCTTGGCTGTGTTTATCACTGCGATCGCGTATCTGTTTCCATGGGTATTGTTGCTGATCTTTTTGATATGGTTGCTACGCAGGTTTTGGGTGCGGCGAAGTAACCACTAGGATCGCTTGGCCGCCGGTATTATCAGTCCAGTTAGTGGGGCGCAAAGTGGATGGCGGATCACCATGGGCCGCCGATGGAATACCCGCATAAAACGTGCGGTCACCAAATTATGCCCCACTTGACTTGTCCCGACTGTCTGGAACCGATCGACCCTCACGATATGCGTGCTAGACCTGGCCCTGCTTTACGCCAGGCCAGGCTCAAAGGTGATTGAGTTGCCTTAGAGGCACACCACCGCCATCGCACCGCTTTTGGTCGGTACTGGAAAACAGGTTTCGTCTTCAAATTTCGCCGCGTATAGCTCAATTTGATCCACCGTGTCTTGGCTTGCATAGTAGACTAGGTATCGACCATTGGGCGAGAATTGACTCCAATATACGATCCCGCCAGTTGGCAAGGTGCTATTGACTTGTTCTTCCTGTAGCCGGTTCGTTGGCGTCATAAATAGTTCGAGCTGGAAATCCGTTTTTTTGTCGGCAATATACGCCACGAAATTGCTGTCTGGGCTGATGGCGAAATGGGGATCGACATCACCGCCACTCACCAAGCTGCCACTAAGCTTGGTTTGCGATCCCCCCTTAATACTTACGCCGTAGAGTTCAACAACATCATCGGTGTCTTGGTCGGCGACGTACAGCACGCGTTTGGAATCAGGACTTATCTGAAATGGTATGGTCACATCGCCACCGCTCACCAGACTACCGTTTAATTTGGTGGCCGCTGTGCTACCGTCGATTGGCGCACTGTAAAGCTCGTCGACACCATTGGTATCTTGGTCGGCTACGTAAACCACATACTGGCTGTCTTGCGAGACCTCAAAGTTATAGCGTACGTCGCCGCCGCTCACCAAGATTCCATTCAGTTTGGTCGGTGAACCGCCGCTAGACGGTACTGTGAACAATTCCTCAACGGCGTCGGTGATCTGATCTGCTAAGTAAATGACCCTGCTCGAGTCTGCCGTCACTTTGAATTGGGCGACGTCACCGTTGGTTGGTAGGGTGCCGTTCAGTCGCGTGCTAACACCGCCAGTAATCGGCACGCTGTACAATTCCCTCTGTGATTTGATTGCCTGATCAGCATGGTAGATAA
>JAUHZM010000344.1 GCA_030426005.1 Gammaproteobacteria bacterium | reverse complement strand
AAACCGGGTAATCCTCCAACATTGAGGCTGGTTTGCATACCTTCTGGCAGGCTCACCTCCTGCCGGGCACGATTCCACATATTCACGATGCTGTTGGCGTGAAATAACAGTGCTTCACCACTCGGGCTTAGATGAATATTGCTCCGTTCACGCACAAATAACTCAGTACCCATGCTCTCTTCAAGCGCTTTAATTCGTGCGCTGACGGCAGATTGGGTCACGCACAAATTACTAGCAGCGCGGCCAAAATGACGAGTTTTGGCGACCTCTAAAAAGGTCTTAAATGCGTTAATGTCCATATGGCTAGCTGAATACCTAAAGGTGCAAACAAGCGTTAGGAGTTACAAACAATTATTTTGATCGTGACGACAAATATAATTCTTTTTACAAGGTCGTATCATAGTCCAATAATTAGTTACTAGTTAAGCCTCTAGCTAAGGTTTAGCTAACTGATACCAACATTTTATGGGACTAAAACCATGCGTAAGCACAGCTCAAAATCTGATCACCACAACGATAATGACGAAATCTTGTTCGGCGATTTTGAAGATATGTCTGAAGACGAGTTCTTCGAGCAGTTTGAGAAACGAGATAGCCGAAAACGAAACCGACGCAAACGCGAAGCTCGGCGTCAAATTGAGCGCTACAACGAGGATCGAGAACTAGCTCGTTGGATTAACGATTATCATCTAGATTCCTATGAATAATTGAAAAAAGTAGATTGATAAATCCTTTTTTCAGCCTCTATGCCGCAAGGGCATAGAGGCCTTTTTCTGTATAGTCATGGTGATGCAATAACAAACGACACGCCACCATGACTAAGCTGAAACCACTATCCGTTGGATTTCAGTTGCTCTTTAAACCAGCGCGCGCTGGCCTTAGGGATTCGTTCCATCGTGTCAAAATCCACATAGTGTAAGCCAAACCGCTGCCCATAGCCGGAAGCCCATTCGAAGTTATCCAGCATTGACCAGGCAAAATAGCCACGCAGATCAACCCCCTGCTCCATCGCCTGAGCGCACTCCGCAAGATAGGCAGCATAATACTCGATGCGCGCTTGATCATTTACCTCCCCATCCACTGGGTGGTCGTCATAAGCACATCCGTTTTCAGTAATGTATATCGGTGGATTGTCGTAGCGATCTGATATCCAGTGCAGTAGTTTCCGACATCCCCACGGCACTACCGCCCATTGCATGGTGGTTTTTTGCCACTCCGGATCGACGCTCAAATCGATTTGTTGGTCTTCACTCAAACCACCGTTGCCGTAGACTGCAGATTCCTGCACTTGGTCACCCGATTGCGAGGCGTACATGGTGGTGTAATGATTTAAGCCAAAAAAGTCTGACGACCCCTTTACCAATGCACGCTCGGCGTCGGTAAATTCAGGCAAGCGGTCTGCTACGTATTCACGCATGCTGGCCGGATAGTCGCCCAAATATATCGGGTCTGCAAACCAGGCCAGAAAAAATTCCAGCGCGCGTTGTGCGGCTTCTCGGTCGGCAGTGCTATCCGTCTTCGGTTCACGCCAGTCGCAATTATTGGTAATCCCGATCATGCCACCCTGCTGTGACTGAAACTCCCGACGGTACACATCGACGGCCTTAGCATGTGCCACTAAGAGATGATGCGCTACTTGATACGGTTCGGTGTTCGAAGTACGGCCTGGCGCGAAAACGCCCTGCCCGTAGCCTAAAATCGCCACCACCCAAGCTTCGTTAATCGTGATCCAATGCTTCACCCGGTCACCAAAATGCTCAAAACAGACAGCAGCGTAGTCCGCAAAACGATCGGTGATGACAGGATTTAACCAACCTTGCTCTTGCTCCTGCAACGCCTGCGGTAAGTCCCAATGATACAAAGTTGCCCAAGGCTGAATACCATGCTCCAGACAACAATCGATCAGAGCATTATAGAAGTCGATACCTGCTTGGTTGACTTTGGCGTTGGTACCATCAGGTAAAATCCGCGGCCAAGAGATTGAGAAACGGTAAGCGGTAACCCCCATGTCGGCCATCAGCGCGATATCTTCACGAAATCGGTGATAGTGGTCACACGCTTGATCACCAGAGTCACCGTTGGCGACTCGACCGGGTTCAGCACAAAATGCATCCCAAATTGATGGACCGCGACCATCCTGGTTAGCGGCGCCCTCAATTTGATAAGCCGAGGTCGCCGTACCCCACACAAATCCCGCTGGAAATTGCTTATGCAAACTCATGAGTGTACACCTGATTGGGTGTCGCGCGGTAATCGGTCGAACCAACTACGTTTCAAGATCACGCTGGTGATAATAGCCACAACCGCAGTGATCAGAATCGGCACACTTTCTTGCAAGACAAGATAAATCGGCAAAATCACTAAGGATGTCTGCCAAATCACACCAACCAGCACGTTGAACGCATCCCGCTTGAAACCCGTGTTTGGTTCGAAATCTGGGTACGCCGCCAAAACCTTGGCTCGGATTGGTCCCCAGAGCCCCCATGGACGCACATTGCGATAGAACGTCATCAGCACTTTTTCATCGACTGGTTTGGTGAGCAAGGTACCGAGCACACAACCCGTCACGGCCAATGCCAACATCAATGGGAAGGTATACAAATCAAACACACCTTCGAAGATGTAACGGAAGGTTAAGGCAGGGATTAGACCTCCGACCATGCCCCAAAAGAAGCCCCAGCCATTAAACCGCCACCAGTACCATTTCAAAACGTTCGCAGCGACATAACTGCCGTACAGTCCCGAGACAATCCATTGCAGGATGTTGTTTACGTTGCCCGCAAAGAAGCCCATGACGATACTGATCGACACCATAACCAAACCAGCCATCCAGTTAATGCGGAAAACTGTTTTTGGTGATGCTTCTGGGTTTATGTGTTTTAAATAAATATC
>JAUHZM010000343.1 GCA_030426005.1 Gammaproteobacteria bacterium | reverse complement strand
ACTGGTGAAGTCGGTATCGTTCGTCGTGACCCGATGGCAATGAAACCATTCTGCGGCTACAACTTCGCCGACTACTGGGCGCATTGGTTGAGTTTCGCTGAACGCCTTGATAATCCACCTAAGATTTTCCACGTAAACTGGTTCCGCCAAGACGCCGACGGTCGATTCTTATGGCCAGGTTTTGGTGAAAATCTACGAGTGCTGCGCTGGATCATTGAGCGTTGTAAAGGCACCGTTGATGCGCAGGAAACCGCGATCGGTTATTTGCCTCAGGAAGATGGCGTTGATATTGCGGACCTGAATATTGACCCGTTGGTCTGGCGCTCACTGATTTCCATCAATGATGACCAATGGCGTCAAGAAATGGATGAGTTTGGCGAGTACTTGGATAGTTTTGGTGAACGATTACCGGCGGCATTGCGGGCTCAGCACCAAATGGTGAAAGCCGCGCTAAAGTAGTCTGTAGCTCGACTATAAAAGCAAAAAGGCGGACTCGTAATGAGCCCGCCTTTTTTGTTTTGACGCCAGAGCAAGTGTGCTTTGGCTGGTCCGCTTAACGCCGTGTTAGCGTTCCATAAAATTAGTTCGAGCAGTATTGAACTCATTGGCTACCGCTTGTTCCAGTGCAATCGCGGCATCTTCCTGTGCTTGATACTTGGCCAGTGTTTCGGCGCTGCCGGCAGCTTCCGGGTCGAGTGCTTCGCGCTTTTTATCTAAACAAACTAAAAACTCCAAATTGCGTGTTTGAAATGCTTTGACTGCATCTTGAGCTGCCAGGAGCTCATCTTTGCTGGCAACATGACCGTCTGGAATGATCGGTTTATTGCTCGGTGCTACGCAATCGCGTGCCGAGGCCGATAAAGACAGACTGGCCAAGGCGCAGCCGAACAGAATTTTTGCAACAGTAGATTTCATAGTACGTGTAACCGAGAGTTTTCGTTGTCGGTGGTGTATGACTCAGGAGTCGTTCGAAGGGTGATTGTTAATCGTGAGCGGCCTGCTGTCAAATTACAAAAAAGCCCGCTTGATGCGGGCCTTGATGTTTCAGAGTGAAGCCACTCTGTTTATGTTCGAGCTCCTCAGTTATTTAAACAACTTCGGGCGTGGTGCAGATAAGTCTCCTTCCTGCGATGCATACCAAGCGGCCAGTGCTTCAATGTCGTCAATGCTCAAACCGCTGGCAAAACCTGTCATTACTGCGTTGTTGCGACCTTCTTTGCCTTGTGTCTGTGCTGCTGCACGATAATCTTTCAGTGCTTGCACTAGGTAACTGTCATATTGGCCAGCCAATTTTGGAAAGCCCGGTTGGTCGCCGTTGCCAGTTGCACCATGGCAGGTGGCACAGGTAGCGGATTTTTCTTTGCCCAGCTTGGCAAGCTCAGTATTAACCAGAATTGGCTTGGAGTTGCCGTTCATGGCTGCGTAGTAGGCTGCGATGTCTTGCATGTCTTGGTCAGACAAGCTGGCCGCTTGTGCCTGCATGGTGCCATGAGCGCGCTCTTTAGAGCGATATGCTTTAAGAGCGGTAACGATATAGTCAGCGTGTTGTCCGCCGATTTTAGGGATATTGTAGACCGGACCTGGGTTACGGTAGCCTTCACCAGCATGGCAACCGTTACAAGTCTGCGCCAAATTTTCACCGCGAACCGGGTCACCTGCTGCAACCGCGGTACCGGCGCTCAAACCAGCCGCTGTTAAAGTAAGTGTTACAACTGTATTTTTGTAGATTTTATTCAACATAAGTAAAGCACACTAAATCGTTAGAACGCGAATTCGTGATCGCGAGTTTGTCTCAAACAGCTGTTTGAAAATGCTAGCCGGACTTTAAGGAAGGTTGGCGTCAAACTCAAGTAATTTCGCCAATAAATTGGATTTTGTTGCCCCAGAATCACCGTCGAATAGGCATTTTACGGGGGGTTAGCGACTCTGTGGAAACTTAGCTACAATAGGCAGGTATTTTTCAATTCGGTCTTAAAGCGAGTGCACTAGATTGTCATCCACAAACACGATAAATGATGAAGCCTTAGCAAGCCCAGTGGTGGAGGCTGAGTCGTTGTTAAACGAGGCGTCAACCGAGGTTCAAGCTGGACTGGGTGAAGATTGCTACGCTGCCGTGGATTTGGGCTCGAACAGTTTTCATCTGGTGATTTCGCGCTATATCCACGGCGAGTTCATTGTGCTTGACCGTCAGCGTGAGGTGGTTCGTTTGGCAGCCGGATTAGACGACGATGGCATGCTGACAGAGGAGGCAGCCGAGCGCGCGCTGGCCTGTTTGTCACGTTTTGGCCAGTTAGTTCGTCACATACCGCGCAACAATTTACGTGCGGTTGGCACCAATGCATTGCGTCGCTTGCGTGACAAAAAAGGATTTCTAGAGCGAGCTGAGTCGGCGCTCGGACATAGTATTGAGATTATCGCCGGTCGCGAAGAAGCGCGCCTGATTTATCTAGGCGTTTCAAAATGGTCGGCCTATGGCGATGAGTCTCGATTGGTCATTGATATTGGTGGCGGCAGCACTGAAATCATTGCCGGTAAAGGTGAGGCGGCGCTCTGTCGTGAGAGCCTAGAAGTCGGCTGTGTGGTGCTGAGTAAGCAGTACTTCGCTGACGGTAAGTTGAGTAAAAAGCGTTTTAAGCAAGCCACTCTGGCCGCAGAATTGGCAATCCAGCCCGTGGTGGAACAGTTTCGGTTACAAGGCTGGACCCAAATTATTGGTTGCTCAGGCACCATGAAGTCGATGGCCGAAGCCGTGATTCAAGGAGGATACTCCAAAGATCGCTTAAACCGGGACGGCCTGCTCAAGTTGCGTGATCATGCTATCAGCGCAGGGCATGTCGATAAGCTTGATCTGCCCGGTGTGAGTAGTGATCGTCTGCCGGTCTTTGGCGGCGGGC
>JAUHZM010000342.1 GCA_030426005.1 Gammaproteobacteria bacterium | reverse complement strand
GCGCTTGGGCTCCAAGAAGATGACTGGGTCTGGGTCTTCGATCGCAGCCAACAACAAACCTTTCGCATCTTGCGGATTTGACGGCATCACAGTTTTCAAGCCCGCCACATGCGTGAAAAAGGCTTCCGGAGACTGACTGTGTGTTTGGCCACCAAAAATACCCCCGCCGGTCGGCATACGGATTACCAATGGACAGGTAAAATCGCCCGCAGAACGATAACGCAGGCGCGCTGCTTCCGATGCGATCTGATCAATGGCCGGATACACATAGTCGGCAAACTGAATCTCAACGACTGGGTGTAGGCCGTATGACGCCATTCCCACTGCGGCTCCGACGATGCCCAATTCACTGATCGGCGCGTCAAAGCAACGAGTTTTGCCGTATTTTTTTTGCAACCCAGCCGTACAGCGGAATACACCACCGAAGTAGCCAACATCCTCACCAAATACCACGACGCGTTCATCGCGCCCCATGGCCACATCGTGCGCATCACGAATGGCCTCAATCATGGTCATTCTGCTCATCTTAGTAGCCCGCCTCCTGACGTTGTTTCACCAAGTGCGGTGGCATTGTTTCGTATACACCTTCAAACATATCGCGCGGGGATGGCAACTTGCCGGCACCCAGAGTGCCATTCGCCTCAGCTTCTTTCTGCGCAGCGATCACCTCAGCACGGACTTCGGCCTCTGCTGCTTCGTGCTGTGCGTCACTCCAAACGCCTTCGTGAATCAAGTGTTGTTTCAGGCGCTCAATTGGGTCGCCCAACGGCCAGGCATCACTTTCTTCTTTCGCGCGGTAAGCTGACGGATCGTCTGATGACGAGTGTCCGCCTTTACGGTACGTGACATGCTCAATCAAGGTTGGCCCATGACCAGCCCGTGCGCGCTCAGACGCCCATTTCGCCACCGCATGAACTGCCAGATAATCATTGCCATCAACTCTTACGGCCGGGATACCAAAGCCATGACCACGCGCAGCAAAGGTACCAACACCGCCACGTGCAATACCCTGAAAGGTCGAGATCGCCCATTGGTTATTGACGATATTCAACACCACTGGCGCGTTATAGGTAGAAGCGAACACCAGCGCGGCATGAAAATCACTCTCGGCCGTCGAACCATCCCCAATCCAGCCAGTCGCAATACGCGTATCGCCGGAAATGGCCGATGCCATCGCCCAGCCAACCGACTGCATAAACTGCGTTCCCAGGTTACCGGAGATACTGAAAAATCCATGCTCTTTAGACGAGTACATGATTGGCAACTGTCGTCCATGCAGGGGATCTTTCGAATTGGAATAGATTTGATTCATCATCTCGACCATCGGGTAGCCGCCGGCAATTAATAAACCGGCCTGACGATAGGTCGGAAAATTCATATCGCCTTTCTCGAGTGCCTTGCGAAACGCACAGCTCACGGCCTCTTCACCGAGATGTTGAATATAGAAGCTGGTTTTACCCTGGCGCTGCGCGTTCATCATGCGTTCATCAAAAATGCGCAAGGTCAGCATGTGGCGTAACCCTTCAATTAACTCATCATGCGACAAGGTGCCTGCCCAGGGGCCAACGGCTTCCCCGTCCGCATTGAGGACACGAATAATCGAAAACGCCATATCGCGAATGGCATTGGGATCAACATCCACCGGCGGGCGATCAACTTCGCCAGCTTTGGGAATTACAAAATCAGAAAAATCTGGTTCGTCACCCGGCCGGCAACCCGGCTCAGGCACACGAAGGTGTAAGGGAGCAGTCTTACTCAATTTATTCTCCTTCAGTCACGCTGGTTCGTGGAATGGCACAACAACGGGTGCGTGATGTTGTTAGCCTAGCGTTCTTGGTTGAGGGATCGTTGACGAAAAGCCCCGATGCCCTTCAAATTATTATGCCAAGAATTATATCGCTGACATTGTGCATTTTTTATGCTTTGGAGCTCAGTAATACGACTATTTTGGTCTAAAATAGACCTAAATACTGTAATTTCTGAATTAGAATGATTGAATTAAGTCAGCAAGACATAAAAATCCTCGAATTGATGCAAGAAAATGCGGATCGCAGTTCCGCTGAAATCGCCGAACGACTCAATATGAGCCAGTCGCCGTGCTGGCGGCGAATCAATCGCCTAGAGCAGGAGGGCGTGATTGAAAAGAAGGTCGCGCTCGTCAATAGAGAAGCCCTGGGCATGGATTTAGTGGCGTTTACCACCATCAATCTAAGTCAGGCTGGACGCCAAAATATGGAGATGTTTGAGGCCGCGGTGGCCAAGCTGGATGAGGTCGTCGAGTGCTACACCATGACTGGCGCCTGGGACTATATGCTGAAAGTGGTGGTCAAGGATATTCGTCAGTATGAAATTTTTGTCCGTAACCACTTACTCGTAAAGGTGCCGAATATTGGTGAAATTCATTCCCATATGGCCGTAACGGAGATCAAAAATACTACGGAGCTACCGCTCCACAGCCAGCTATAACCCCGCCTCTAAGGCAGGTTATCTAGTTCTGCCAAGATGGCACGCGTGCCATCACGCAGCGCTAGGTCACACTGCTCGTTCAAAATAGTACGCAGCGTTTCAAGCGTGGTCATCGGGTTTGCCATAACGACGCGAAACACGGACACCGGCTGTCCGCCATATCGATGCTGCGAAAAACGCGTCCGCGAGACGAAGGTTTTGCCGGCTGCACGCTGCTGTTTCTGCATCCGCTTATTCGCGCGGTCCAACACCTCATTCATCATCATCTGCTCATCAGGCGAGGCAGATGCGAGGCGTGTCTGCACCTTAGCTGGAACATAGCGATAGTTCAGAATGTTCAACTCTGGGTCAGTAATCAACTCAAAATCTGGATGGGCATCGATCATGCGTGCAAACGCTTTAGCTTTCTCCACATTCTGATCAATGATGATCTC
>JAUHZM010000341.1 GCA_030426005.1 Gammaproteobacteria bacterium | reverse complement strand
CGATTTCCGAGTAATGTGCGAACACATCGTTGCCGCCTTCGCTTGGTTCAATAAAGCCAAACCCTTTAGAAGAGTTAAACCATTTAACGGTTCCTCTAGTTGCCATTTTGTTTCCTCACTTTGGTAATAAACCCTGATATTAGCTTCAGGTATTTTTGCGAAGTACAGCGAGTCAATAGTCTTACTTAACTTCACAACGCACATCAAACTTTTTGTAATAATTTGACGGAGCAAGTAAACATCGTCGTTTAATAAAGGTCAAGCTTGGCCCACCATTTATCTGCAATAAATAGATTAATGTCTAATAAAAAGCGCTTGAAAAATCAATTAGAGAGCGCAAAATTAGAGAAGACTCTCGACGTGGCGCTTGTGCCCATCCCTGATAAACCATTATGAGTGACTTACCAGAACCAATTAATAACGATGAGCTTGCGCTCGAGACCGCCAAGCCAAAGCTGAAACGACCGCCTCTGTATCGGGTGCTTTTACTGAATGACGACTACACCACCATGGAGTTCGTGATTGATGTGCTGCAGTCGATATTCCATCATTCGGAAGAGAAGGCGGCGCAAATTATGATGCATGTGCATCAGAGAGGCGCTGGCGTATGTGGTATTTACACTCGAGAGATCGCCGAAACCAAAGTGGAGCAGGTGTTGCAGTATTCGCAGCAAAACCAGCATCCATTACAGTGCACCATGGAGCCGGACTCTGAGTCGGATGCCGAATAGACGGTGCACATAGTTTGTTGTTCCAATTTTAGTGGTAACCGGAGTTTTACATGATATCGAAAGACCTTGAAAAATCGCTCAATCTCGCAGTGCAGATGGCGCATGAAGCTAGGCATGAATTTGTTACCACTGAGCACTTATTGTTGGCGTTGCTGGAAAATGCTTCAGCCTTGGCGGTGTTGCAGGCCTGTGATGCCAACATCGATCAACTGCGTTCAGACCTTAAGCTGCATCTGGTTGACCACCTAACTCAGGTTGACGAAGAGCATGATGTGAAAACGCAACCGAGCATTGGGTTTCAACGCGTGCTGCAACGTGCGATTGTGCATGTGCAAAGCTCAGGCAAGTCGCAAGTGGAAGGCGAAAATGTACTCGTTGCGATGTTTTCAGAACAGGATTCGTACGCCGCCTATTATCTGGACAAGCAAAATGTCACACGATTTGACGCCGTGTCATACATCTCTCACGGTATCACCAAGCAGGATACTAACCCAGAAGGCTTACCTTATCCTGAGGATCAGACCGAGCAAGCTGCGGAGCAAAAAGAAGGCCCACTGGACGCCTACACGGTTAACTTAAATACACGGGCGGCTGAAGGCTTGATTGACCCTTTGATTGGGCGTGAGAAAGAGGTCGAGCGCACGATTCAGATTCTGTCACGTCGACGCAAGAACAACCCTTTGTACGTCGGTGAAGCCGGCGTAGGTAAAACGGCAATTGCTGAAGGTCTGGCTAAGAAAATTGTCGAAGAAGAGGTGCCAGCAGTATTGGCGGATGCGGTGGTGTATTCACTGGATCTTGGTGCTTTGTTGGCGGGAACCAAATATCGCGGTGACTTTGAAAAACGCCTGAAAGCGGTGCTGAAAGCCTTGGCGAATGAGCATCACGCGATTCTGTTTATCGATGAGATTCACACCATCATTGGTGCCGGTGCGGCCTCCGGTGGCGCGATGGATGCATCGAATTTGCTTAAACCAGCGTTGTCTAGCGGTGAGCTCAAATGTATCGGTTCCACTACGTATCAGGAGTATCGCGGAATTTTCGAGAAAGACCGTGCGCTGTCACGCCGTTTCCAGAAGATCGATGTTGAACAACCAACTGTGCAGGAAACAGTGCAAATTCTGCGTGGTTTAAAAAGCCGTTTTGAAGAGCATCACGAAGTCACCTACACCGCTGAAGCTTTGACGCTAGCTGCCGAGTTGGCAGAGCGCTACATCAATGAGCGGTTCTTGCCTGATAAGGCCATCGACGTGATTGATGAGGCTGGGGCACGCACTCGCTTGTTCGAGCGCAAAGAGGGCGAAATTCCGGTCATCGATACCGAGCAAATCGAAGAGGTGGTGTCATTTATTGCCCGCATCCCGCCGAAGAATGTGTCTGCATCCGATGTTGACGCGCTGAAGAACCTTGAGCGAGATCTTAAGTTGGTGGTATTCGGACAAGACCAGGCAATCAGCACCTTGGCGTCGGCGATCAAAATGTCACGCTCCGGTTTAGGTAAGCCTGAAAAACCCATTGGTTCGTTCCTGTTTTCTGGCCCGACCGGGGTTGGTAAGACCGAAGTGACACGTCAGCTTGCCATGACGCTCGGTGTTGAATTGATTCGATTTGATATGTCGGAGTACATGGAGCGGCATACCGTATCGCGCTTGCTTGGTGCACCTCCAGGCTACGTTGGCTTTGATCAAGGTGGTTTACTTACCGACGAAATCAACAAGCATCCACACGCCGTGTTGCTGTTGGACGAAATTGAAAAAGCGCACCCGGACGTATTCAACCTGTTGTTGCAGGTAATGGATCACGGTACCTTGACGGACAACAATGGCCGTAAAGCCGATTTTCGCAATGTGATTATTGTGATGACCACCAATGCTGGTGCGGTCGAAGTCGCGCGTAACTCGATGGGTTTTACCAAGCAGGACAACGCTACGGACGACGTGGCAGCAATCAATAAGCTGTTTACGCCTGAGTTCCGTAATCGACTAGACGCTGTCGTTCGATTTGCCGGATTGAGCAAAGAGGTGATCCACAAAATCGTCGACAAAGAGCTGCTTGAAGTCGAGCGCCTCTTGTTGGAGAAAAACGTGCAGCTGCAGGTGGATGAATCTGCCCGCAACTGGATGGCTGACAATGGCTATGACCCCGCGATGGGCGCACGTCCGTTGGGGCGCTTAATTCAGGAAGAAGTAAAGCGGGCGTTGGCCGATGAG
>JAUHZM010000046.1 GCA_030426005.1 Gammaproteobacteria bacterium | reverse complement strand
ACTGGATCAGATCACCTATGACGAGATGTTAGAGATGTCGAGTATGGGCGCTAAAGTGCTGCAGTTGCGGTCTGTTGAAATGGCGCGTAAATACCATGTCCCACTGCGTGTTCTATCCTCGTTTGAGCCGGGTGATGGAACGATTATTTCCGGAATGAATCAGGAGTCTCACATGGAATCCCCGCTGGTTTCAGGCATTGCCTTTCAACGTAAAGAAGCCAAGATCTCAATGCTTGGTATTCCCCGCTCACCCAATGCGCTAAAAATGATATTTGCTGCGATCGCTGAGGCAAATATCAATTTAGATATTATTATTCAAAACCTCGGCACGCATGGTGCGACAGACCTAAGCTTTACGGTCGCGGCGGAAGACTACCGGCTGTGTCTCGAGATCGTGTATTCGGTGGGCAAGAAGCTTGGCGTTGAGCGAATAGAGGGAGACAGTGAATTGGCCAAGGTATCTGTGATCGGCGTTGGTATGAGATCGCATACCGGGATCGCACAGCTACTCTTAGAAACGTTGGTGGATCAGGGTGTTACAACCAAAATGATTTCGACCTCGGAAATTAAAATATCGGTCTTAGTCGATGAGAAAGAGATGGATCGTGCGGTGTCGGCCTTGCATACCGCCTTTCAGCTGGATGATCAGCGTCCCAGTGACGTGGGCAATATGGTGCAAATAGCCTAGACCTAAAAGTCAATATAAGTGACAATTGTCAAATAAAATTAATATAGTTGTCATCAAGCCTCGGTACCTTAGTTTTCAAATGCGAATCTCGTTCTGATTAAGCATTCTCTGGTTGGTAGTCGATCAGGGGTAAATTTACACAGGTTTAGTATTTGCCTGTTCGCAACCACCGATTTCAGCAGGAGGTGTACCGTGGGCTGCAACGCGAATTACCAAACGAAAATGCGGCACCGGCGGCGTTTAGACAAGGCTGTCTCGTATGTGCTCGACTCTTTAGATAATCCCATCTCAATCCAAGATACAGCGGCGATGTGTTTTTACTCGCCCGTGCATTTCCAAGCTTTGTTTACTGAATACCTCGGCGAGACATTCAATGAGTTTGTTCTCAGAAATCGCTTGTTCTTAGCGGCAAAGCGCCTAGTCAGCACTTATGACAAGCTCAATGATCTTGCGTTTATCTCAGGCTTTTCGAGCCAAGCAAACTTTACTCGAGCATTTAAGCAATGGTTTGGTTTGGCGCCGGCAAAGTTCCGCAATGCGTACTATGGCCAACAAGTTTTACCGGCCATTCGCACTAAACCCAAGCGGCGCGCGGCACTCTCTCCACGCATAGAGGTGGTTCCGGAGAAGTGGTTGTTGAGTTCGTCCGCACAAGGTTACATGTCTTCGCGTTACGAGCACACCCTGTGGGACGCGACCCTTAACCTGTGTGAAAAGCTCCAAGCGCTCGGCGGCTTTAACTTGGCAGCGACCGTACCGACTTATATTGCACGAGATGTGATGAACCTAACTGAATTGGAGTTAGGGCTTAAGATGGCGGCGATCGAAGTAGATGATCAGGTGGCCAAGCGGTGTTGTCCGCAAGACATGTACCAACTGCCGGCCGGCCTGTACGCTACGTTTACGCATCACGGCATCCTACCGGAACAAACCCTGAATATTGGCTTATTTGACTGGCTACCAACTAGTCGCTACTACGCTGATTGGACTCGTCCAGTGCTGATGTCCTCTGAGCAGGTTACTTTGCCGCAGTTCTATACAGGTGGTACCTCCCGCAACTTAAAGCGCGGCGACTGTTTGTTGGTCGACGGCCTTGGTTTGAGTTTGCACCAAGTTGCACAAACCCAAATCCAAATCAGTATTCCGGTGGTCTCCTGTCAGCCGCAGATATGTCTTTCACAGGAATCCTGTTCTATGACAAAACTCAGCCAAATCTAGGCTGATATATTTCTTCACACTTAGGCTCTTACCCTACATCAATGAGCTAACCCAACCTATCAAAGAGTGAATCATGTTAAGTGAAATAAATAATGTTTTTGCCCGTCGAGAGTCCAATGTTCGGAGCTATTGTCGCTCGTTTCCGGTCGTGTTTGCCAAAGCGGAAGGCTCTATTATTTGGGACGAGTCAGGCCAAAAATACATCGACTTTTTCGCTGGTGCGGGTGCATTGAACTATGGCCACAACAATCCAGAAATGCGCGACAAACTAATCGAATACTTAACGCTCAGTTCGATAAGCCATAGCCTCGACTTGCACACAGCTGCCAAGCAATCGTTTTTGGAGTCTTTCGAAGCCTCCGTCCTGCGTCCTAGACAGTTACCGCACAAAGTCATGTTTTCAGGTCCCACTGGCACCAACGCGGTGGAGTCAGCATTGAAAATTGCACGCGTCGCAACTGGCCGCCAACGTATTGCCGCGTTTACCAATGGCTTTCACGGGATGACGCTGGGCGCGCTCGCAGCGACTGGAAATAGCTACAATCGAGCTGGTGCTGGTTGTCAACTACCCGATGTAGATCGATATCCATTTGATGGATATCTTGGTAAGGATGTAAATAGCGTCGATTTGATTGAACGTTTGATCGATGACCCCAGTAGTGGTTACGACGCGCCTGCCGCCTTTCTTTTGGAAACGATTCAGGCTGAAGGTGGTGTGAATGCGGCCTCTGCAGAGTGGTTGCAGTCCTTAGCAAAGCTAGCGAAGCGCATTGGGGCATTGCTCATCGTGGATGATATTCAAGTTGGCTGTGGTCGCACCGGTGATTTTTTTAGCTTTGAGATGGCTGATATTCAACCTGACTTGGTGTGTCTTTCAAAGTCTATAGGCGGCTACGGGTTGCCCATGGCTATTGTGCTCGTGAGTCCGGAGATAGACGCACTGCAACCGGGGCAACATAACGGGACTTTTCGCGGGAATAACTTGGCTTTTGTCACCGCGAGCCATGCCTTGACCTATTGGCAAACTGACGCGTTCTCGACTTCGATACATCAACGAACTGCACAAACAACAGCGGCACTTGACGATATTGTTGCGATGTCTGGTGGCGAATTCAAACGTCGCGGGCGAGGGATGATCCAAGGACTAGTATGTCCATCAGCAGATGTGGCAAATGCGATCTCAGAAAGTGCGTTTCGTCAGGGGCTCATCATCGAGACCTGTGGTGCGTATGGCGAGGTCGTCAAGTTGCTTCCGGCATTGAATATTCCTTCCGACGTTTTGACTCAAGGCTTGTCTATTTTGAAGGATTGCAGTTTGGCGAACACCACGATCGGTCAGGCAATCACGGGTTAATCAACTCTCACTGCCTCTCGCACCTTAAACTCAACTCACTTCACGGGCTTGGTAACGAGCTCGTGAGTGTCACTTTCGACCCTATGTTATGTATCAGCGTTTGACATCTATGCAGTCGGAGATCTACTTCGACCAAAGCCGACAACCAGACTTGCCGTTTTACAACGTTGGCGTTGTATTGGAGACGAGTCAGCATGTAGAGCACGAACTGCTACAGCGGGCGCTTGACTTGTTGAGCTCTAAAATAGACTCGTTGACAATGACTCTGAGCCTCAACGACCGCGGCGAATGTGTCCAAGCGTTGAGCACTGAACAACACATCGAGGTAGCATGTTTTGATCTGACCAATCAACCCGCGGAGCAAGCGCGTGCGTCCGCCAAGCGCCAGGTTCAGTCATTTTATGCGCAGCCGTTTAAGCTGATGGCCGAACCATTGTTTGTGGTTCAGCTTTATAAGTTTCAGGACGGTGTTAATTGGATCGTGCTTAAAAGTCACCATATTCTTGCTGATGGCTACGCAATTGCTAGTGTGTGTCGACTGTTGGGCGTTGCGTACAATGTCGTGGCACACAATGGCGATGTCGCGAGCTTGGACAGTATCACGGAGTTTGCCGATGAAGTAGCTCGCCACTCGGACTACATGCAGTCACCTAAGTTTGGCAAAGACTGGCAGTATTGGGCGGCGAAATTAGCGCATTTGCCCGACTTGGTCTTTGACTCGTACACGCATAGGTCGAGTGTGGCACATCATTATCGACTAAATTTAGGGCCCGATGTGGAGGAAGGCCTTCGTGTGCTTGCTACGCGCTTGGGCGTCAGCTTGCAACATTTGGGATTGGCCGCCTTGGCGACCTATTGTGCCAATGTTTATGGTAAACACGAGTTGTTGGTCGCGGTGCCAGTGCATCGTCGTAAAAACCACCATCAGAAGAATATGCTGGGTACTATGGCGGGCGATATTCCGTGTCGACTCAGCCCACAGCCGACCTTGAGCATCGCGGAGCTAGTCGAGCAGGTTCGCTTGGAATTACGTCAGAATTATCGCCATACGGATTTTCCGCTTGCACAGTTACTCCGAGATGAATCGGTTTTGTCGCCCGAACGGGCAATGTTGACAGATGTGGTGTTCAACTATGAATTCCGTGGCACCAATTACCTGTTTGAAGGCGAAGAGCTCATTGCGCACTACTTATTCAGTGGTGCTGAGCAAGCTGCCTTACATGTGCGCATGATTGACTTTGGCGACGTCCAACCGCTGGGTTTGTACCTGAGTGCGCACCAAGCGCTGATGCCTATCGAGGAAGTGCAATTGCTTGCAGATCGGTTGGCCTGGATTCTGCAACAGTTTACCGAATTGCCAGAAACAAGTTCGTTGGAATCCGTCTCGTGTTTGCCGCCCATTGAGCGGAATAGGCTTTTGCAGGATTTTTCAGGTTCAGCTAAAGAATACCCGTATTCAAAAACAATTGGCGAACGGTTTGCTGAACAATGCTTGCGCACGCCGGAAGCGGTTGCAGTATGTGATGGTGACACGAGACTGACTTATCGCGAGCTGGCCGATTTGGCTAACGCCTTTGCAGACGCGCTGCTGACTAACGACGTTAGCGCAGGCGATTTGGTCGGTATCTATGCTGAGCGGAGTGCGTATTTTCTTGCGGCGATGCTCGGTATTTGGCGTCTCGGTGCGGTGTACGTCCCGTTTGATCCACGTAATCCCGAGGCACGGTTACAGTTCATGTTGGATGACGCCGAGCCTGCTTTGCTGCTCGTGGATCGATTCACGGTGGCACGCGCTAAATCGTTGACGAATGCTACGTGTTTGGAGTTAGACGAAATCGTCATGAACGCCTCTGTGGCGCTTCCAACTGCCTATCATGCCGAGGTCGATGATCCGGCAGCACCAGCCTATTTGATTTACACATCCGGATCCACCGGAAGGCCTAAGGGGGCGATGGTGCATCATCACGGCGCCGTGCACCATATTGATGCCATGTTGGATCAGTTGAATTTAATAGATGGTCATCATGTATCCCCGTTGACCTTTCTACAGAGCGCATCAGCATCCTCGGATATCTCCGTGTGGCAATTTGTTGCGCCGATTCTGACAGGTGGCAAGACGGTAATCTTTGAGTCACTGTCCGACATTGATGCGTTGTTGCGAGTGATTGAGGCAGAGCAGATTGAATTGATTGAATGTGTTCCGGTGGTCATTCGCTTGTTGCTCGATCGCTTGTCAGAGAATACGGCATCCGTGTCAGCATTGGCGTCGTTAAACTGGATCATGACGACTGGGGATGCAGTTTCCGCATCATTGGTATCGGACTGGTTTCAGTTGTTTCCCAGGATTCCGGTGGTAAATGCATACGGACCGAGTGAAACCTCAGACGACGTGGCCGTCCATATTATGCACGAAGCCTTACCCGACGAGACTAGTTCGGTACCAATCGGGCGGCCCATTACTAATACATCACTACTTGTGTTGGATGCAAATAACCAACTGATGCCGATTGGCGTTCCAGGTGAGTTATGTGTGTCGGGCGAATGTGTTGGGCTTGGCTATTGGCGAGATGAGGAAAAGACGGCCAGTAAGTTCGTTCGCAACCCGTTTTCGGCCTTTGATGGTGTACACGGTTCAGTGATGTATCGAACCGGTGATTTGGCCGCATGGAATGTCGATGGCGAATTGTTGTTTCTGGGCCGAGCAGATCACCAGGTTCAGGTGCGTGGCTATCGTGTGGAATTAGGTGAGATTGAAACGGTACTCTCGTCATTCCATGCGGTTGGCGACGTCGCCGTTCTGTTGCAGGGTGAAGAGGCTGATGCAACATTGCGCGCTTATTGCACTGCAAAGGCTGGCGCGACACTCGACGTGAGGGAACTACGCGAGTACCTGGCAGGCAAGCTCCCGCAGCACATGTTACCTGACACGATTCAATGTGTCGCCGAGATGCCGCGTAACGCGGCGGATAAAATAGATCGTAAAGCCCTAGCTGACCTGCAAATTAACCAGCAACCTACCGCCAATGAGGCAAGCAGCGTACTTCTGGAGAGCGAACTGCAGCGTGCCTTGGCCGACGTTTGGGCCGACATTCTCGGTACTGAAGTAACTGGTATTGGCGCGAAGACGAATTTCTTTGACATTGGTGGCCATTCGCTGAGTGCGGTTCGCTTGGTCGCGGCAATTCGATCTCAATGGGAAATCGAGATCGAAATTCGACATATCTTCGCGTACCCTGAGTTAGACGCCTTGGCGAACTATATTGAATCGAGTAACTCAGCCGAGCAACAAGTGATTGAGGTAGCGCCGGATGGCATTGCGATTCCACTCTCGTATGCGCAACAGCGAATTTGGTTTATCGACCAATTTGAACCTGGTGGTAGCGAATACAACGCCAGCGTCGCTATTCGTGTTCGCGGCGAACTGAATGTGGCTGCGCTGAATCAAGCGTTTATTGACTTGGTTACCCGCCATGCGGTACTGCGAACCACGTACCACGAAGTGGGCGACGCACAAGTGCAGCGTGTCAATGCACCACCGGCAGACATCGTGCAGATTACACCTTTAACTGATGCGCTGTCAGACGCTCAGGCGCTCAACGCTGAAATCAATCGTTATGTTGAGCAGCCCTTTGATTTGAGCCGCGACCTCATGGTGCGATGTGTATTGCTCGGTGCAGAACGTGCTGAGTCGGTGCTAATCATGACTGTTCATCACATCGCATCAGATGGGTGGTCACAAGGCATCATGATGCGTGAGCTTACTGAGCTGTACGCGCACCACAACGACGACGGGCGTCGCGCGCCGGTATTGGTTGACTTGCCGGTGCAGTATCACGATTACGCCTATTGGCAACGGCAAACCTTAGTTGACGACGCCGTGAATCAACACATGGACTACTGGCGACCGCACCTACAAGGTATACCAGCGGTACACAATTTGCCCCTCGATTATGCTCGCCCGGCGCAACAATCGCACACGGGTGGGTTACTCGTCACTGTGATTGACCGGCCAAAACTAGCCAATATGTATCAGTTAATCTCGAGTCGTCAGTTGACCTTGTTTATGGTGTTGAAGGCTGTTTTTAGTGCATTGCTCCATCGCTATAGTGGCGACGACGATATTGTTATTGGTTCGCCCGTTGCAAACCGTGAGCAAGCTGAAATCGAAGCCTTGGTCGGCTTTTTTGTCAATACCTTGGTGTATCGCACGCAACTGGATGAGCGCACCACATTCACGCAATTGTTGGCGCAGTGCAAGAAAAATGCGCTTGATGCCTACGCGCACCAACAACTCCCTTTTGAACTGTTAGTTGATGCGTTACAGCCCAAACGTTCCGCGGCCTACAACCCGTTGTTTCAAATAATGCTCACCTTGGAAAACAATGATATCGGCAATTGGGCGCTTGACGGGCTTGAGACAGACGTTATCGAACCGGATTCAATTGCCTCACAGTTTGATTTGAGCTTGGACGTGCACGAAAGTGATAACGGCCTAACGTTAACATGGAATTACGCCACCGACTTGTTCAAGGAGTCGACAATTGCTCGATTAGCTCAGCATTTCGAGCGCTTGTTGGTCCAGTTGTGCCAAGACCCTGATGTGAGAATTGGTCAAGTTGATATGCTGAACGAGTCGGAACGCGAGGCGTTGCTCAACGAGTTCAATGACACGGCACAACCAGAGTTAATCGCAAAGACTTGGCCAGAACTGTTTGTTAGCACGGTCGATGTCCATGCAAACAAAATCGCCGCGCGATACCGTGATGACGCCATTACGTACCAATCGCTGGCTGACCAAAGTGAGCGCATCGCATTGAATCTTGGTGACCTGGCGATTGGCCGTGGTCAGGTTGTGGCGGTCTATTCAGAACGGAATTTGGCGTTGTTGAGTACCATGGTTGGTGTGTTACGTAGTGGTGCTGCCTATTTGCCATTGGATCCAAACCATCCTGCGGCGCGAACAAATTCGACGTTGATGAAAACTCGCCCTGATGTGATCGTCGTTACGGATGTCGCATTGTTGGCTCACAATGCCTTATGTGATAACGACAAAGTGGTGCTACTGGATGCGCTCTTAGAGCCAACGGAGACAACCGCGTTATCAGTGCAACCCGCGTTGCACGACCTCGCCTACGTTATTTCTACCTCAGGCTCAACCGGGGTGCCAAAGGGTGTGATGGTGAATCATCGAGGGATGATTAACAACATGTTGGCCAAGGTCGAGCCGCTTGGATTGAGTGAGCACGACACCATCGCGCAGACCGCTTCACAGTGTTTTGATATCTCGGTTTGGCAGTTCCTCACGGCCTTAACTTTGGGCGCATGCACTGAAATTATCCCGACCTGTGTCACGCATGACCCTGACGCGCTTCAGGCGCATTTAAATAATCGCGAGGTCCGTGTTTGGGAGCCCGTACCATCGATGATGCGGGCGGTGCTCACCAATCCGATACCACTGCCTGGACTACGAGTTGTGCTTCCGACTGGTGAGGCGTTGACCTCAGACCTGGTTCATGACTGGTTTGATCAGTATCCCGGCATACCGCTGATTAACGCCTACGGTCCCGCAGAGTGCTCAGACGATGTCACTACCGAACGAATTTCATCGCCGGTCGACACCGTCAGCATTGGTTTGCCCGTGCCTAACGCACGCGTACACATCGTCGATTCTAATCAAGGCTTGGTCCCAATTGGCGTGGTCGGTGAAATTGCGGTGTCCGGTCCGGTAGTTGGTGATGGTTATATCAATGATTCGGAGCTCACGGAGCGCGTATTTATTCGTAACCCATACTCCGTTGGGCCAATGGACGATCGACTTTATCTGACCGGTGACTTAGCGCGTCGCACTGAAAATGGCAAGATCGAGTACCTAGGGCGGAAAGATCATCAAGTGAAACTCCGTGGATTACGAATTGAGCTGGATGATATTGCCACCGCATTAAGGCGTGTCGATGGTGTGCGCGATGCAGCCGTCATTATTCATACTACGGAAAACCAGCACCAACAACTGATTGGTTTTGTGGTGTCAAATCAGAGTGAGTTGCCACCAACGCAAGAAGCAACGCGTCGCCGACTTCTGACGCTATTGCCAAGTTATATGGTGCCAGACCAAGTGTGCGTGATTGATGCGCTGCCATTGAATGCCAACGGCAAAGTTGATCGCAAGCGGTTACAGGGCGAGGTGCCAGTGGGGGCACAATCAGGAAAACCACCGACCACGAAAACGGAACTGAGGTTGGTCGAGATTTGGTCTGATTTGCTCGGCATAGAGGCTGATTCACTATTCATTGAGAGTGATTTCTTTTCCGTTGGCGGCCATTCCTTGCTGGGTGTGAGGCTGGTAAGTGCCATTAATGCTGCGTTTTCGATCGAGTTACCAATCCGTGATATTTTCGATCATCGTTCAATCGAATCTATGGCGTCGCAGATAGACTTGATCGCAAGTCAGAAGGCTGCCATGGCAACAATGGAAGGGCTGACTGAGGACGAAATTGAGGAGGTGGAGTTTTGATTCACCAGATACTCAAAGACGTAGCCGATGCCGGTATTGAGCTGTATTGCGAATCCGGTAAATTAAAAGCCCGCGCCGCGAATGGCGCCATCTCGGCGGATATCAAAGCGCGTATCGCCGCACACAAAACGGAATTGCTTCGCTATTTACAAAATCGCGGATCATCTACCGAGGCAAACCAACAGATCGACCGCGTCATGCGCACGGCAGGCCAATATTATCCTGCGTCCTTTGCACAAGAGCGAATGTGGTTAACCGATCAACTCGCTGGAGAGAGTCATCACTACAACATATTCGGAGCGTTTGAGGTACCCGAAAACTTTGACGTCGAGATTGCCGAAGCCGCGTTCAAGGCGATCATACAGCGCCATGAGGTGCTACGAACACGCGTTATTTACCGTGGTACGGAGGTACTGCAAACGGTAGAAGAGACGTGGGAGTTTGCGATAGAACGTCTTGAATGTAAGGATCGATTAGACGACACAGGCGTAATCAATACAGAAGAGGCGGTACATCGGCTTTTGGTAGCACACGGCCATCACGAATTCGATTTTGCTCAGCCATGCATGTTAAGTGTTCGGTTTATTGACGCGCCAGCAAAACGGCTTTTGTCCATCTGTATGCCGCACATTGTGTCTGATGGGTGGTCTGAAGCGATTCTAATCCGTGAATTTATTGCGTTTTACGACGCGTTGTCTGCCAACCGTGTGGCGTCTCTCCCCACCTTAGACATACACTATTTGGACTATTCGGTTTGGCAGCGACAGTGGTTGGCAAGCGAAGAGTGTGAAGCGCAACGTGATTACTGGCGTCAACAACTGGACGGCTTGCCATTGTGCCATTCTCTACCGCTTGATTTTGAACGGCAGCCACACGCCGAGCGTACGGGTCATACCCTGAGTAAGTCTCTGGATGCGGCACAAACTGCAAAATTAAAAGCCTGCGCCGCTGAGCATGGGATCACCAGTTTTATGCTACTCCATGCCGCATTGACCTTGGTTCTATCCCGGTTCTCGAATGCGGACGATGTCGTTGTTGGCACGCCGGTCAGCAATCGCGTTAATCCGCAAGTCGAACCATTGATCGGTTTTTTTGTTAATACGCTCGTCCTGCGTGCTGAGTGCGATGAAACTCAAACCATCGAAGCATTTTTAGATCGTATCCGCGCCGTCAACGTGGCTGCTCAGCAGCATCAGTCGATTCCATTCAGCTGTCTTGTCGAAGAGATAAACCCAGACCGAATCAATGGTGTCTCTCCACTGTTTCAGATCCTCTTTACAATGGATACCAACGATCAGGTTGACCTGCTGCTCAATGGGCATGCACTCATTCCGGTCACGCAGCCAGATACATCAGCAAAGTATGATCTGACTATCAGCGCCGTTGAGCAGAATCAAGCAACGCACATTGCATTGAATTATGACGCGGCACTTTTCAATGAGACGACTATAAGTCGGATGCTGGATGCGTTCGTCTTCGTGATTCAGGCGTTGACAACGAGCAATCACGACGTGCTGGTGCGCGACGTGCCTATGTCTAGCACGCTCGCCAGGGTACAACGCCATGCAGTGCCAAAGCCGGGGAGAGACTATCCGAGCTTAGTTTCAAAGTTCGAGCAGGTCGCAGAAAACGCCCCACAGCGTCTAGCGATTGTCGACGCGATGTCTGCCATGACGTATCAACAAGCGAATGAGAAGGCGAACCAGATCGCGCGATTTTTAATCGTGAAAGGGGTAAAGCCAGGCGATCTAGTTGGATTAGCGTGTGAGCGAAGTACAGATACCTTTTTGGCTATGCTTGCGCTCATGAAGTTGGGTGCAGGCTATGTCCCGTTCCAGCCGGATGCGCCGGTGGCACGTTTACGGCATATTTTTTCTGACACCCAAGTTCGCTTCGCCTTGTGTGGCACACAGAGCGCCAAACACCTCGCGGATCTGATAACCTGCGTCAGCTTGGATGCACTCGATTCGGTGCGTGTCATTAGCTCCGTCAGCGCGGGAGACTTGAACGTTGAGTATGACCCAAGTACAACGCTGTGTTACGTGATTTATACTTCTGGATCGACCGGCACACCCAAGGGCGTCGCGATCACGCAGGCCAATGTTGCACATTATGTACACGGTTTATCAACGCACCATGAGGTCCCGGAAGGCTTAAACTATGCGGTGTTGAGTTCCATTGCCACCGATCTTGGCAACACCGCAATCTTTTTAGCTTTGGCAACGGGTGGAACCTTGCGGATAGTCAGTGCTGACACCTCGCTTAATCGCGATAAATTCTTGAGCTTCATTGAGGCGAATCAGGTCGAGTTCATGAAGCTAACGCCGAGTCATTTCAGTGCATTGACTGGTGATGACGAGGGCGTTAGCCGCGTGCAATCTCAAGTGCGGTGGGTCGTTTTCGGAGGTGAATCCATTCCAGCGGAGTTGCGCCGCCGATTACAACGGTTGGCAGTGAGAAAAACTTGCCGCTTTATTAATCACTACGGCCCGACCGAAACCACCATTGGTTTCTGTACACAAACACTGGATTTTGACGATGAAGGCCGATTACCTATCGGTTGGCCTTTGGGCGAGGGCAACTATCGTTTGCTAGATCGCTATGGTCGCGATGTGCCACCTGGCGTACCGGGTGAATTGCTGATTGGCGGACCAGGCGTTGCGCAAGGTTATTGGCATAACGCGGCGCTCACTGAAACCGCATTCCCGACCTTGGACGGTTGTCGAATGTATCGCACTGGCGACTGGGTCAAACAACTCGATGCTGGTGAACTGTTATTCCTTGGTCGCATAGACCATCAACTCAAAATTCGTGGCTATCGGATAGAGCTGGGTGAAATTGAGCAAGCTGTGGCGTCAGTCTTAGCGTTAGATTCGGTTGTTGTGCGCGCAGTAAGGCAAGACCCCAATCAAGAGCCGCGGCTGGTCGCTTATTTTAAGCGTTCTGCTGATATGTCGCAGGCGACACAAGATGCCGCTGATTGGCGTGCAGCGATGTCAGGTTCATTGCCGAGTTACATGATTCCAGAAGCCTGGATTCCAGTTTCAGAATGGCCACTAACCTCGAACGGCAAGATCGACGTACAAAATTTACCAGAGGTGAGTTTTGACGCTGCGCAAAGCTTGGAACCACCAGTCGATGAGGACGAGGCTCGGATGCAAGCTCTCTGGGCGGAGCTGCTGAATATCCCGCCGGATTTGATTGGGCGTAATAGTGACTTCTTCGCTTTAGGTGGTCACTCCTTGCTAGCGATTCGCTTGATTTCCGCGACCAGTGAGCATTATGGTGTGCAGGTTTCGATTCGTGATTTATTTGATCACCCTGTGCTGTCTGGATTTGTGGCAGTGGGACGCTCAGCTGATCGGGTGCAGCTAGGTGATGCTCCGCGCGCCGTGACTGGGGAAAATCAAAACCTCCCGCTGTCCTTCGGTCAGCAGTTGATCTGGTTCATCGATCAGATGGAGCAGGGGAGCGCGCACTACAATATGCCGAGCGTGCTTGACCTCAAGGGCAAGTTTGATCCGTCTGCCGCTGAATGGGCATTGCAGCACATCGTTCAGCGTCATGCTATTTTGCGCACCGCGTATACCCAGAACGATGGTGACGCTATGCAATGTATTCGCCCGCTGGTCGAGTTTACATTAAAGGTTGAGGATGTCAGTGCACTAGAGTCTGTGGCTCGCGAACAGGCGATACAAGCGTTGATCGCTCAAGATGCGACAGCGCCTTTTAACTTGGCTACTGATCTTCCGGTCCGCGCGCTGTTTATTCGCACCGCAAGTGAACAGGGTAAGCTGCTTTTCAATATGCACCATATTGCGTCGGATGGCTGGTCGATGCGGTTGTTAGTGTCCGAGTTTCGTGATCACTATAACGCGCGTGTTGCCGGCCGAGCGCACTCTCTACCACCATTACCCTTGCAATACGCAGATTTTGCGGTTTGGCAAAAGGCCCGGAGACAGAGCGACGCGTTTGAGCAGCAGTTAGCTTATTGGGAGCATCAATTGGCTGAGTTACCCGCTTCGCATACCTTACCAATGCGAGGGCCGAGACCGACTAAGCGGAGTTACAGCGGAGCCGGCGTAAGTAGTTTGCTAGACCAGTCGGTGGTGGACAAATTAAAGCAATTGGCGCGTCACCATTCGAGCACGTTTTTTATGGTGCTGCATGCGGGCTTTACGTTGTTATTGAGTCGCTATGGTCACTCAGAGGATATCGTGGTCGGCACGCCGGTTGCGAATCGTACGCACTCATCGCTGGAGAACCTAATCGGATTTTTCGTGAATACCCTCGTGTTGAGAACCCGTCCCGAGCGAGCAATGACGTTTGTGCAGCTCCTAGCACATGTGCGTGAGGTTAATCTGGCGGCGCAAGCTAATCAAGAAGTGCCTTTCGAAATGCTTGTTGAGCGCATAAACCCTCTTCGTTCGGTACAAACCTCGCCATTGTTCCAAATTCTGTTCACGCTGGATGAAGTCATCGGTGAACCGGTGACGCTCGAAGGCCTGACGTTGACACCAGAGTTTCATGCTGAGTCTGTCTCCAAGTTTGAGCTTACCGTTGACGCCACGGCGGTCGAACAGGGCTACTTTTTCAACTTCCAGTTTAATACCGACATTTTTGAACCCGAGCTCGTACAGCGAATGGCGGCTGACTTTATGCGCCTTTTGACCCGTATAGCCGAACAGCCGGAGAGCCGTATTGGCGCCATCTCGCAGTTAACTGGTGCGATTGAAAATAGGGCGCTGCAGCAATTCAGTTCGACGCCAGCGGCACTTCACTCTGACGATCTATATTTTGAT
>JAUHZM010000045.1 GCA_030426005.1 Gammaproteobacteria bacterium | reverse complement strand
GTACGATCGTATCGAGCTTGGACAATGGGTGCTAACGCCGGGTTTTCGTTACGAATCGATTGATCAGTCACGAACTCGTTATCGTGATGGCGCACAACGCAGCTTCCGCGACTCGCGTGAGAATCACACCTCGGTATTCTTACCAGGCCTGGGTGCAATCTATCGTTTGAATGATAACTTTTCACTGGTCGCCGGTGTGCATAAAGGCTTTACCGCACCAAGTAACTCGCCGGGTGTGCGTGAGGAAGAAGCGGTGAATACGGAGTTGGGTTTCCGTTTTAAAGATGAGTTGGCTGCGTTTGAAGTAATTGCTTTTCAAAGTGACTACGCCAACTTGTTAGGTGAGTGTACTGCATCGTCAGGTGCTAACTGTGAGATTGGCGACGCATTTAATGGCGACGCGGCCACGGTTCGTGGTGTTGAAGTATTTGGCGCAAAACAATTCCTGCTGTCCGACGGCCTAAGCCTCAATACGCAGTTAGCCTATACGTACATCGATGGTCAGTTTGATACCAGTATTGCTGACACGGACTTTTTTGGTGATGTCGCCGCTGGCGATCCGATTCCATACATTCCTGAGCATCAATTTCAGTTGTCTGTGTCACTTGATGCCGCTAAATGGCAAGTGAGTGCCAACCTCGGCAAAGTCGATGCGGTGTGCACACGCGCCAGTTGTGGCCTGTTCGAGAAGACAGATTCATCCACTAACCTGGATTTGGCAGCGCAGTACTATGTACAGGATAATTTGAAGCTGTTTAGCCGGATCGAGAACCTCACAGACGAGCGGGATATCCTCGGGCGTCAGCCTTATGGTGCGCGACCAAATAAAAACCGCACTGCGTCGGTCGGTGTTGAAATCCGCTTCTAAGCTAAGGATGCAATTGGCAGTATCGTAAAAGCCTGATGCTAAAGCGCTTGTAACTGGTAGACTCCGGTTATGAGCGCTTTTTTTTTCGCCCTAAACCGACGGGGGCAAGCATTAGATCCATCATGTGCCGAGCGAATGATGAAGGCGCTTGAAGTCTATGGACCGGATGCCAATCGATTGCTCTGTGAAAAACACGTCGCACTGGGTTATCAGTCGCGATGGGTTGTGCCCGAGGAGGTCGGTGAGACACAACCGCTAGTCGATCGAACCGCTGAACAATGGTTCGCTTTCCACGGGCGAATCGATAATCGCGACGAGTTGCTCGCGCAACTGCCTGCTAAATATTCCTCGGACGTCAGTGATGCAGAGCTGTTTCTAGCGCATTTACAAGCGCACGGAGAGTCTGGCTTGGATGCGGTAGTTGGTCCTTTCGTATTCGTTTGGTTTGACCTCCGACACCAGCGGGTTTTAGCCGCACGTGATGCGATGGGTGGGCGCTCGCTTTTCTATCATCTTGATGATGAGGTGTTGCTGATCGCCACCTCTGAGGCAGCATTAATCGCACATGAAGCTGTCCCGTTTGAACTGAATGCAGGCAAGGTAGGGCGATTGCTAGTCGGGGAAATGGACATGGAGCCGACCAGCGTCGTCGAGGCAGTATCGGTATTCAAACCAGGGAGCGTGTTATCGCTCGGCTCTGATGAATTCTCGGTGACGCGTTTTTATCGAGCACCGAACTTTGATTTTAATGGTTGGCGTGATGCCGATTATGCACGTGAGTTTCGACGATTGTTAACACAGGCGACGCAACGTCGACTGCGAGCCGTAGGAAGAGTCGGCAGCATGTTAAGTGGTGGTCTGGATTCCGTACCCATGACGATTTGTGCAGCCGAGAGCTCAACCGAAAATGTGGATGCCTACTCTTGGGTATTTGATGCCTACCCTGAGGCGGATGAACGGCGTTACTCTCAGCTTGTTTGTGAAAACTTCAAACTTACACAACACCAAGTTCTATGTGATCAGCTGTGGCCTGGCTTTGATAGCTCGATGTATGTAAACCCTACGCTGCCAGTTGGGACTCCGTATTCAGAGTTTCAACAAGCCACGTTTCGCTGCGCTCGGGGTCAAGATGCACGCGTGTTACTCACCGGCATTCACGGTGATCTGTTGTATGAGTCCACCCATGGACTTTTGTACGGCTTAATCAAGCAAGGGCGTTGGCGCGAAGCTGGTTCAGAACTTAAGCGATTGTGGAAGGCAGTACCTCAGTCATGGTTGGTGGTGAAATACTATCTTTTGTTACCGATCCCCTGGATTGCCCGTCTGTCAGGCTGGCGAAAGCGACGAGCGTATAAGGCGCACCCAAGTTTGCAGTCAGACGTTGCGGAGCAATGTCGCCGCCAGCAGTCTCGGCCTCACTGGTTGGCTGAAGAAAGTAGGCGTCAGGTTCGGCCAGAACAATGGCAGGTGGTTATGGGGCACTTTGCAGGTGAAGACATGGCGTATGGGCGTGTGATGGAGGCGAAGTTTGGTATCGAGCGACGCTATCCGTTTCGTGACCGAGATCTGTGTGAGTTCATGCTGGCCATACCGAGTGACCAACTTTACTATAATGGCGTAAAACGCCCCATCATCAAGCGCGCGTTCGGTGATTTGCTGCCGGATATCGTAGTCGACCGCAATAACAAAACCAGTTTTAACACGGTGATTGATGCAGGAATTGAGCGCGACATGGAGACTAATCCATGGTTCAGTGATGCCGCTCAAGAGTGGCAACGGTTTGTGAAGCTTGGATTTTTCGACGATCTCGCGCCCGAAAACAGTGAAAATAACTTGCTGAGGTGGCGATGTGCTTACTATGATTATTGGAAATCAGTGTGTTACAATCAACTCTTCTGCGAGTTGGGGCAGAGTGACAACAATAACGAATCCTTATGAAAACGAAAAATAGCCGGGTCTTGGATACTGGGGTTGGGGCTTTTCGGGTGGAAAAGCACACATCTAAGAAACCGTATGAAAAGCCTGAGTTGACCTGCTACGGAGACGTCCGAGACGTAACTTTGGGGCCGACGCTGGGTGGCGGTGAAAGCGGCTGTGAAGGCATCTTCCGGGTTGGCCCTGGCGGATGCCCAATCCCGTAAAGACGTATGAATGGCTTAATCACCAGGGTAGGTGGTTAAGCTTTCTTTCGCATACTATTGAATTGAATTGCGTGAACCTATCCATGGGTTCAGCGTAGGTTCCTGTGCGCTCGTTAGGGCGAATCTGCGTGATTACCTGCATCAACGGTAACTTAGCTTACCGTTGACGCGTGCTAACTGCGCGGGTTTAACCCAGTTTGAACTCAGCGAGTTTTTTGCTCACCTTTTGCTTTTGTAAAACCACGTAATTCGGCAGGCCGTCTGTGTATGACGGGTAGTCTTCGCCTTGAATCAGTGGTGACAGGTACCGGTGGGCTGCGTCGGTGATGAAAAAACCATCGTCTGAAATATAGTCTCTCGGCAGCTTCTCTTCGACATTGGCAACGTCGGCAAGCGGTGCGTGGCCAAGGGTCCACTGATAAGGTGCGTCATTCGTGCGTACGATAGTCGGCATTACCGCATTCGTGCCTTTAACAGCAAGTTCGACGGCGGCTTTACCGAGTGCATACGCCTGTTCCACATCGGTCTTTGAACCAATATGTCGGGCCGCTCGTTGCAGATAATCACACACAGCCCAGTGGCATTTGTGCCCGAGGTTTTGTTTGATCATATTAGTCACCACCGGTGCGACACCGCCAAGTTGGGCATGACCAAACGCATCTTTAACGCCAGAGTCAGCCAGAAATCGTCCGTCTGGGTACTTAGCGCCCTCGGACACGACCACGCTGCAGTGACCTTTACGCTCGACCGTCTCATCGACTTTACGAAGAAATGCTTCTTGGTTGAACTCTATCTCTGGAAACAGAATGATATCGGGACCTAAACCACGGTCATCGGCGGCTAAGCCTGCCGCCGCTGCAATCCAGCCCGCATGTCGTCCCATCACTTCCATCACGAACACTTTGGTTGAGGTCGAGCTCATGGAGGCGACGTCCATAGAGGCTTCCAGAATCGACACCGCAACATACTTGGCCACGGAGCCGAAGCCCGGCGAGCAGTCGGTGAATGGCAAATCATTGTCGATGGTCTTTGGTACACCAACACAGGTAATAGGAAAGTTCATCGATTCTGAAAGCTGCGACACTTTGTAAGCCGTGTCTTGCGAGTCGCCGCCGCCATTATAGAAAAAGTAGCGAATGTCGTGTGCCTTGAATACCTCGATCAAGCGCTCGTACTCAGCTCGGTGTTCCTCAATTGATTTGAGTTTATAGCGGCATGACCCAAATGCGCCCGAGGGCGTGTACTTGAGTGCTTCGATGTCTGAAGGCGTCTCTAGGCTAGTGTCGATAAGCTCTTCTTGCAGCGCGCCGAGAATGCCGTCTTGCCCAGCATACACTTTCTTGATGTGTTCCGGGTATTGTGCTGCGGTCTGGATCACTCCGGCAGCAGAAGCATTGATGACGGGTGTGACACCGCCGGACTGGGCATAGAAAGCGTTGTGTGCAGGCATAATTTTTGTCTAACTGGATTTTTTAAATCAAGGTGTGTTACAAAACGAAAGCCAATAGCGGCAGCGACAGCGAGTATAACGCATGCAGCGCGACACCACAGTTGCAAAAGCGCTGCTTTGTATCAATTTGCGAGTGAGTACGTGACAATGAAACAGATAGTAGTAACCGATTTACAAGGCCAGTCCCGCGAGCTTGAGATCCAATCAGGCTGGAGTTTGATGGAAGTGCTGCGTGAGAATGGCTACGACGAAATTTTAGCCATGTGCGGTGGCTCGTGTTCCTGCGCGACTTGCCATGTACACATCAGCAATTCGGATCAGCTTGACTTGCCGCCGGTAGAAGAAGATGAGGAAATGTTGCTGATGACAACTGACGCTTACGACGCGTCGCGTTCGCGATTGTCATGTCAGGTTCCAATGACCGATGCTTTAGAGGGTATGCACGTTCAAATTGTTGAGATGGATTAGCGGATGGACCCATTAACCCAGGGCGTGGTCGGCGTCACCGCGTCACAGATCGTAGCCAAGCGCAGCCAAAAACTGGTAGCGGCCGGTCTCGGTTTCTTCTCAGGCATGGCGGCAGATTTGGATGTACTTATCAAATCGGATACCGATCCTTTGCTGTTTCTGGAGTATCACCGCCACTTTACGCATGCACTGGTATTTATACCGATTGGCGCACTGCTTTGCGCCGCCTTGTTCGCGCTGGTGTTCCGAGGTTGGATGCACCGTAGTGCGCTGGGTTTTAAAACCGTTTACCTGTTTTGCCTCGCTGGCTACGCAACGCACGCCGTGTTAGACGCGTGCACCACCTACGGTACCCAGTTATTGTGGCCATTTAGCGACGCGCGCATCGCCTGGAATACTGTATCGGTCGTCGATCCATTATTTACCTTGCCGTTGTTGATAATTATGGTGATCGCGGTGATGAAGCGGTCGCATCGGTTTGCCGCCATTGGTATTGCTTACGCCTTAGGGTATCTGGGGCTTGGTGTGGTACAGGAGGATCGCGCTTTGGCTGCCGCTCGCATTCTGGCAGAGAGTCGCGGTCATACGCCGGTGCAATTGGGTGTAAAACCTAGTTTTGGCAATCTGATCGTGTGGAAAAGTGTGTATCAGAATGGTGACCGGTATTACGTAGACGCCGTTCGCGTTGCGGCCGAGCCACAGGTGTACGTGGGCGTTTCCGCTGCGAAACTCGATATTGATCAACATTTTCCTTGGTTGGAGCCAGATAGCCAGCAGGCCCTAGATGTGACGCGGTTCGCCTGGTTTTCTAACCAACACCTTGGACTCGATCCGCACAACCCGAATCGGATTATCGATATACGCTATTCCTTAATTCCAAATCAGATAACCGGCATGTGGGGTATCACCCTAGACCCCAGTGCGGGGCCAGCCAGCCATGTGGTATGGAGTAATAGTCGACCTGCGGGCGATGCGGCAAGGCAGCGCCTGCAGGAATTGTGGCAGATGATTCGTGGGCTCGATGCCCTATCGCTCGACGCTCTGGTTGCTCGAGATTCTCGCTAAAAGCCGTACATCATTGGCACGATTAAGCTAATTGCGCCCAGCATGATGATCGTCAATGGCACGCCGGCTTTAACGAAATCCATAAAGGTATAGCCGCCCGCATTCATCACCAGCAGGTTGGTCTGATATGCCATCGGGGTCGCGAAGCTCATATTGGCGCCGAACAAAACAGCTAATACAAATGCTTCAGGTGGCAACCCGAGTTGGGTTGCAATGCTGATCGCAATTGGCGTGCCAATTACGGCGGCCGCATTGTTGGAAACGATGTTGGTGAGGATCGCCATCAATAACATCAGGCCTGAGAAAATAATCCGGTCGGACATCCCGGCGGTGAGGTCGACAAATTCGTGGGCTACCCAGACTGTGGCGCCGGTTTGGGTTAAGGCGGTGCCGAGAGCCAAGCTGGCGACGACGATTAAAATTACCTGCGCACTAAGCGCGCGCTGAATGTCCTGCCATTTGAGGCAATTGGTCAATACCATGGCCAGGGCACCTGCGACTGCGCTGATAGCAATCGGGACCAAACCAACGGCTGCCGCAAGAATGGTAAGCCCCATGATAATCACGGCGCGGCCAGCGTATTTTGTCGATGGCAGTTCGGTGGTCGCATCCAGCACCAGAAAGTGACCGCGGTTTTTAACTTCCTCGATACTCTCGTTGGAGCCTTGCACCAACAAAATATCACCAAGACGTAGTGGGGTCTTAGCAATCCCTTGCGGCATATTTTCGAGCACTTTACCTTTACGATGAATGGCGAGCGTAACGAGCTGATATACGTCAGAAAAGTGTACTTCGTTGAGGGTTCGGTGGATCATCGGTGAACCGCGGTCAATCACAAGTTCAGCGAGGTGCTGAGAGTCTTCCGACAATGGGTTGTCGTCGCTGACCTCGTGGCCTTTTGAATACAGTGTGGCACCGAGTACACGCTCAAATTCTTTAAGCTGGGTTGGAGTGTCACGTACAAGCAATCGATCGCCGGCACGAATTTTGGCGTCTGGTAAGGGGACGGTGAAGGTGTTTTCTGAGCGACGAATCCCTGATACCTGAATTGCGCCTTCGGTTTTTTCAATGATTTCAGTCAGTGTTTTACCGTCGGCAAAAGAGCCTGATTTGACGTGCAGGTGAGCGGTGAAAATGCGCGGACCACTATTTTCGAGATTTGGCGTACGGTTCGGTAGGAGTTTGGGAGCAATTAACCAGAGGTACAGGATGCCAATTAAACCGGCCAGCGCCGCAGGCATAAAGAAGTCGAACATACCGATTTCTTCGAGTCCCATATCCGAGGCCACGCTAACGACTAGCAAGTTAGTAGAGGTGCCAATCGTGGTCGTCATGCCGCCGAGCAAGGTGGCCAGTCCCATAGGCATTAGAATGCCGGAGGGAGAATTTTTAGTTCGGATCGCAACGTTCAGCATGATCGGTAACAACAACACCACGATTGGCGTGTTATTCACCACCGCGCTTAACAATGCGGAAACCATCAGGGTAATCAGGACCGACAGCATTGGGCTGAAGGACCACAGTTTCGCAAGTCCACGACCAATCGGGTCTAGCGCACCAGTACGAACCAGTGCGTAGCCGGCCACCATTAGTCCGCAGACAGCAACAAGCGCTTCATGCGCAAATCCAGCAAAGAACATGACAGGCTTGAGGGTTTGCCCGGCGCTGTTCTGATACGGGAATACCTGGAAACTGATGGCGAGAATGACAATCACCATCAGGCTTGACGTTTCCAAGGGAATTCGTTCACGAGTGAACAGGATAAGTGCGAATACGGTGAGGCCAAGTGCCCACATCGCATGAGGGTCAAGCTGCATAAAGTGTCTAGTTGCTGTTAAAGAGGCTTCATTATAAGAGCAACATTGCACATGGTTTCAAGCGATAAATTTTCTTTATGCGCTTGCATTTTCTAAAAAAGCTTGCCGTCAACATTGAGGATGCAGAAGGTCGCGTGCCTTGAGTCTGCGCTATGATAGAATAAGCGTAATAGCAACTAGCCAATTATCATAAAACAAACAAGATGTTAGAAGTCGCACTGACGCCCGAAATAATCGCCGTTCTAGGAATTTTGGTTTTTGCTGTGACATTGTTTGTTTTTGAGGTGGTACGCGTCGATGTGGCAGCCTTACTAGTGCTGGTCTTGCTCGGGTTATCGTCGCAGGTCGAAGCCTTTAACGGTGGATTGATTCCGACTTACCAGTTGTTCGAAGGTTTCTCGAGTAACGCAGTGATGTCGATTATCGCGGTGATGATTATTGGCGCTGGTCTCGACAAAACCGGTGTCATGGGCGTGATGGCTGCGCAAATACTAAAGCGTGCCGGTAAGACCGAGTCACGCATCATGTTCGTGCTGTCGATGTGCGTCGCTTACATCTCCAGCTTTATGCAAAACATCGGGGCTGCGGCCTTGTTTTTGCCGGTGGCGAGTCGAATTTCTCGACGTACCGCCATTCCATTGTCGCGACTGCTAATGCCGATGGTGTTTTGTGCCATTCTTGGTGGCACAATGACGATGGTTGGTTCAAGCCCGTTGATTCTGCTTAACGATCTTATCGAGAGCGCAAATCTGCACTTTCCTGATAATGCGATTCCAATGGAACAATTTGGATTGTTCTCAGTGACCCCGGTGGGGTTCGCACTGGTGATGAGTGGGATTACCTATTTCCTCTTGTTTGGCAAAAAAATTCTGCCGGTGGCCGAGAAGCAGACACTGACCACCGAAAATTTGCAGCATTACCGCGATGTTTACGGGATTGATGGTCGTATCTTTGAAGTTCGTGTCACCGAGGACAGCGATCTGGCAGGCTTGCGTTTGGGAGAAGTCCAGGCGCATGGTCGTTCAGGTTGGATTCTCGGCATTAAAACGGCAGAGTCAACGCAGATCATTCCTCCACAAGATGCACTGATTCCGCAAGGCGCGTTATTGGCCATCATGGGGGCTCGTCAAGAAATCCAGGACTATGCTGAAGCACACCAGCTGGAGATTAGTCCATTCCTTAATGAATTTGCGGAAGCATTGAATCCCACTACTGCGGGTATCGCGGAAATCGTTATTCCGCCGGATTCCGATCTAATCGGCAAAACTATCTCAGAGTGCGACATTCGCAAGCGTTTTGGTATGCGTGTCTTGGCTGTATTTCGTATTGATACGGTCATTGATGATGAATTATCGAGTCTTAAATTGCAGGCCGGCGACACCATGGTGGTGCACAGTCGTTGGCAGGATATGATTCAGGTCGCCAAAGATAAACGCTTCGCAGTAGTGACAGACTTTCCCAAAGAAGAGTTTCGCACTAACAAGCTGCGTAACGCCTCGGTCGCATTCTTGATTGCGATTGGCTTAGTGTTGTTTAGTGACTTGCCTCTGGCTCTGTCATTGATGGTTGGTGCCGTCGGTATGGTGCTCGGCCGCGTGCTGGATATGGAGGAGGCTTACAATGCCGTGTCCTGGCAAACAGTATTTTTGCTCGCCTGTTTGATTCCGCTTGGTCTAGCGATGCAGCAGTCGGGTGCCGCAGCATACCTTGCGTCGTTGGCGCTGGCGGTGATGGATGGGCTGCCAGTCTGGGTGATTCAATTGTTTTTGGCGATAATCGCCACCGTATTCACCTTAGTGATGTCGAATGTCGGTGCCACCGTACTGCTGGTACCGTTAGCCATTCAAATCGCGCTGGGTGTGGGCGCTAACCCAGCCGTGTTTGCATTGACTGTTGCATTGGCAACATCCAATTCATTCCTTATTCCAACGCATCAGGTGAACGCGCTGATCATGGGGCCTGCGAGCTACAAGGTGGTGGATTTTATGCGGGCGGGCTTGGGGATGACGGTCTTGTTTTTGACCGTTATGCTGGTGATGTTAAATTTGTTTTATTAACTCACTGAAAATTAACCTGTTTTGCCTTATGGCTAGTGGCAGAATTTGTTAATCTTGAGACCGGTGGCACACGCCAAAACCGACCAACCTGACTATAAAAAGCAAATTATTATGAAAAAACTTCTCGTTCTGTTTACGCTGTTATTTGTGGCTGCTTGTGATGATGGCGACAGCGACTCTGGGGGTATGGTAACCCCGACTTTGCCAGGCACGGATGTGCCGTCTACATTTGTGGGCGTGTATACCGGAACGCTGGATGTCACTGCGGAGGCCTTAGGTATTCGAGAGAGTGACTCATTCCCGATCACCGTGACCGTCACCGACGATGCCAGAATTCGATTTGACGGCGATGATCCGGATGAGACATTTACCGTTGGTTTGAATAACGATGGTTCTTTTAGTGGGAATCTGCCGATTACTGAAGATGATTGTCAAGGCACTGTGGGTGTGACAGGCACCGTCGACGGCACCACTGTTTCTGGCACGGTCTCAGGCGATGGAAAGTGTAATTCGGGTGGCTTGGATTTTGACGTAACCTTGACCGGTACGTTCAACGCAACTCGATCATAACTGAACGACTGAATTCGGCAGGCTTGAAGATTTCAGGCCTTCCGATGTTCTTATTGTTAGTCTCCTTAGGCTTACGTTTTTTGCGCAATTAACGAGTCTAGTTCGACCTTGAGCTTGTCTAGAATGGTGTCGTAGCCATACGCGCCCAGCTTCTCGCCTCGACGCTTTAAATTGACTTGGCGTGGACCGCACCACAATCCCAAATCAGCATCATCGGTCTCGCCGGGGCCATTCACGCGACAACCCATCACCGCAATGGTGATTTTGTGTTCTTCAGCGTAGGCCGTCATTTCCTTCACATCCTGTGCAAGCTCAATAAACGCCTCATTCTCAACCCGTGAACAGCTCGGGCAGCTAATAATGTTTAACTTATCTGGGTCAAAAGCTACCACGCTGCGAACGCGCCCGGCATAAATATCATCGATAATTTCATGCCCGGCATCCACTTCATCCGCTTTGATTTTGTTCGGCAGCGTCAGTGACACGCGGACGGTGTCGCCAATGCCTCGGCTAATCAATTGCTCAAACGCGATTCGCGTTTTAATGATGCCCATTGGTGGCATTCCGGCCTCGGTAACCCCCAAGTGCAAAGGCACATCAGGGCGTGTTTCAGCAAAGCGAATATTTGCGCTAATTACTTTCTGGGGATCGGAGTCTTTGAGTGATACGCAATAACGACTAAAGCCGATCGAATCCAGAAACTCACAATGCTCTAATGCGCTGTCCAACATGGGAGACACTGAGTCCCGCGGATCATATTTCTCAAGTTTGTCTGGGTCGACGGAACCACAGTTCACGCCAACGCGCATGGCGCAATCATTCTCTCCAGCAATGTCAGCCAGGTACTGCACTTTTTCCTGCCATGTTTTAGCGCGCTCATGATGAAAAAGATGGCCGGGGTTGTAGCGGATCTTATCGACATGCGGTGCAACTAACTCGGCCATTCGGTAGTTTTCCTGCAGATCGACAGACAGGGTCGCGTCGGTTTCTTTGCGAATTTCCGCCAGCGCTTTGGCATCGGCTTTGTTGTCTACGGCAATGCGAACGACACCGGCTTTGCGGGCATGCAGCGCGTTGGCTTGCTCAATAGTGGCAGCGATATCTTGCGTGCGCGTGGCACACATGCTTTGCACTAAAATCGGGTGGTGGTTGCCAATAAAGCGTTTTCCGATGGCAACTTCGCGAGTCGGATTGCGTTTGATCTTCACGAGATATCTGTAGTTCAGGTTGAGATTGTCATTGTTGCCCAGATTGACTCTGAGAAACCGGCGCTAGTTTACTGTACGCTCAAGCTTTCCGACACGATTTTAGTGCCGAAATAACCTAATTGTATTAAAAGGAAGCCGCCAACAGTCCACAGCACAGCTTGTGAGCCGCGCATACCGTGGCGTACACGTCGGTACAACAAGGTGGCAAAAACTAGCCAGCCCAACATTGCCAAAATAGTGTGGTGCTTGAAAATAAATGGGCTACCAAAAATCTGTTGGCTAAAGATTGCGCCACTTGCCAAGGTTAGGGTTAGTAGGACGAAGCCCATGCCTGCCAGGCGAAATAACAACACTTCCATAGTTTGCAGTGGTGGTAATGCCATTAACATTCGCGGGCTGGCGCGGTGTTTGATCTGGCGCTCCTGATAGCTGTAGAGCAAGGCTTGTACTGCCGCTAGAGCCAGAATCGCATAGGCGCAAATTGAGACCAGTAAATGGAGTTTGAACGCAGTACTGCTGTTCGTCACTGTCAGCGGGGCGTCATTCCAGAGTAAAGTAAAGAGTAGCGACGCAATCGTGAGCGGAAACACCAATACGCCGAGGCGACGAATGGGCAGCGCAATACTGCCCAAGAGGAATATGCCAACGACCACAGCGCTGACCACAGTCGCCATGGTGTGTAAGCCGAAGTTGAACGTGGTGCCGGTTTGGCCTAACTGCCAAGCCGCCGCAATATGCAGTAAGCACGCAATGGTGCCCAGAAGAAATGCCGTGCGGATGTATAACTTGTTCGGTGGCGCTTGTTCGCCAGACATGGTGCTGCGAATATGCATCACAATGAGTAGGGTGGCGACCAGATACAACACCATTGCGACACTAATTTGCAATGTTATGGGCATATCGCTGCGTAAAACTCGGTTGTTAGGGTGAGATTTTGAATCAGTGCGAGTAGAATATCACACCTATTTCTGAAGCCAATGAATAACTATGTTTGAACAACTCGGTGATCGTTTACAAGGGACGCTTAAAAAACTTCGCGGCCAAGCACGACTAACAGAAGAAAATATTTCCGACGCAATGCGGGAAGTTCGCATCGCGTTACTGGAGGCGGATGTCTCCTTGCCAGTGGTGAAATCATTCATCAAAAAGGTTAAAGACAAGGCGGTTGGCACCGATGTTTCCAAGAGCCTGAACCCAGGCCAAATGGTCATTAAAATCGTTCAGGATGAGCTGGTTCAGCTGATGGGTGCGGCGAATGACGCCTTAAACCTGGCGCAAACCCCTCCGGCAGTGATTCTAGTGGCTGGTCTGCAAGGTGCGGGTAAAACCACCACGGTTGGTAAGCTGGCGAATTTGCTCAAACAGCGTGAAGGCAAGCGCGTGATGGTGGTGAGTGCCGACGTTTATCGTCCGGCTGCGATCCAACAATTGAAGACGTTGGCTGACTCGATCGACGTCAATTACCACCCGAGTTCGGCGGATCAGAATCCGGTCGACATCGTCAACTCCGCCAAGTTGGCCGCGAAGAATGCGGTGATGGATGTGTTGATTGTGGACACCGCGGGTCGTTTGCACGTTGACCAAGAGCTGATGCAAGAGATTAAAGCCGTGCATGCGGCAGCGAATCCGGTCGAGACTCTGTTTGTAGTCGACAGCATGACGGGTCAGGACGCCGTGGTGTCAGCCAAAGCATTCGATGAAGCGTTGCCGCTGACCGGTGTTATCTTGACCAAGACCGATGGTGACGCGCGCGGTGGCGCGGCGCTGTCGATTCGAGAAGTCACCGGCAAGCCGATTAAGTTCTTAGGTATTGGTGAGAAGATCGATGGCATCGAAGCCTTCCACCCGGACCGTATTGCTTCGCGAATCCTCGGCATGGGCGACGTTATGACGCTGATCGAGGAAGCCGAGCAGAAGGTTGATAAAGAGAAAGCCGAAAAGCTGGTTAAAAAGCTCAAGAAAGGCAAAGGCTTTGACTTGGAGGATTACCGAGATCAGGTCGCGCAAATGAACAACATGGGCGGCATAGAGAGTCTCATGGGCAAACTGCCCGGCATGGGCAATTTAAATCTACCTGCTGGTGCCATGGGTGGTGTGATGGGTGACATGAACAAAAGTGTTGCCATTATCAACTCCATGACGCCCAAAGAGCGTCAGTTCCCGGCCCTAATCAAAGGCAGTCGCAAAAAACGGATTGCCATGGGATCAGGCACGCAGATTCAAGACGTTAACAAAACACTCAAGCAGTTCGCCCAAATGCAAAAAATGATGAAGAAGATGGGCAGCAAGGGCAAGATGATGAAAATGATGCGTGGCATGGGTGGAATGCCTGGCATGGGCGGCAAGTTTCCACCTGGCGGTGGCGGCGGGATGCCGTTCTAGTTTGTTATTACGCGAGCCGCATTAGATTAACCTGAAGCCTCTGGTGTGTGGATAAGCAAACGCACATAAAGCAGGGGTCGGCAAGGCTTCCATTCCCGACCGACCCCAATAGCTGCGGCTAGTAACAACGAGTCAACCTCTCTGTTGTAATGCTTCGTCCTGAAGCCTCGCTGTTGAGGTAATAATAGGCAAGGCGGATTCTGTGCGCCTCACCCGGTCGGGTGAAATTTAATTTTGAGCTGAAAAAAGCCTTACACAGTTTGTCTCTGTTTTGGGTTACTACTCAGAGCGAAGATTAGAAAGCAGCTTATCCATACGCCGCAGGCCATGTAAAATAGCGTGCCACCGTCGGTGTCACCAGCGGCGTTTATTGTGCGGTCAACGCCAAGTGGTGTGCCAAGGTGAAAGAAAATTGCGCCAGAAATCACCACTAAACCAATCAAGGCGCCCAATCTACGAGTTGCTGGAAACAAAAGTAGGCCGCTGGCAACGAGCTCCACACCGCCAACAGCGTAGCCGCCGATACTGGCGAAGGCTGGTGCAATGGCATCTAGGCCCACGGTGCGCATCCAGTCGGCAATGGTGTTGAAGAT
>JAUHZM010000340.1 GCA_030426005.1 Gammaproteobacteria bacterium | reverse complement strand
GTTCTAGCTTCGAGTCTGGTAGTGGATGGATTACTTATTGCTGCTGCGATCAGTTGGGCATTGGCTACAACAGGTGGACAAGCCATCTCACCAATGACCATGGCAAGTATTACATCGCTGGCCGGCGGCGCTCTGATTGCTAACATCATATCCGTGATCTTGCTGATTATTGAGACCAGCCAGGTGCGCAAATAAACAGTTCATCAGCAACAGAAAATTTCTAAGCACTGTATCCGCTCGTGTCTGATATCTTTTTTCTAGTATTGCGCCGTATGCGAGTACCGTTGATCTTTCTGATCAGCGTGTATTCAGTTTCGACGCTGGGCATGACATTGATTCCCGGTCAGGATGCCGACGGCAATATATGGTACATGGATTTTTTTCATGCCTTTTACTTCGTCAGCTTCATGGGGACCACAATCGGCTTTGGTGAGATCCCCTACCCGTTTACTGATGCGCAACGTGCTTGGGTGCTCGCGTGCATTTACACCTCGGTCATCGCCTGGCTTTACGGAATCGGTAGTCTACTCAGGTTGGTACAGGATGAGACGTTCCAGACCGCGGTGTCTGAGCGGCAATTTCGGGTCAGTATCCAGCGTATTGATCAACCCTTCTACATTATTTGCGGTTATGGGGAAACGGGTGAACTGATTACCCGCGGCTTGGCTGAAATGGGCATGCAAACCGTCTTGATCGACCAAAACCCAGAACGAACCAACTCTCTAGAGCTCGAAAACCTGTTGGTGGCGCCAATTGTTCTCAAGGCTGACATTACCGAACCAAAGAATTTATCATCTGCCGGTATTAACTCGCCATTTTGTCGCGGCGTTATCGCCGTCACTCAAAATGACCACACAAACCTTAAAGTTGCCGTGGCCAGCAAACTGGTTAACAACGGTGTACCCGTCATTTGCCGGTCTGAAATTCAAGACGAAGCAGACAACATGGCCTCATTCGGCACCAACGCTATCGTTAACCCTTATCTGACCTTCGCCAAGCGACTGCGTTTACTAACACAAAACCCGGCATTGCATCGAATTCAGAACTGGTTTGTCAACCAGTCCAGTGCCGAGCATATTGACAACAAAATTGCACAAGACGGTCTCCCCGGCGGTCACTGGATTATATGCGGGTATGGGCGATTCGGTCGTGCGGTCTACGAAGCACTGGCAGAAACCGACATTGAAGTGACTGTGGTCGACCCGGACCCGATTGCACAAATTGCACCACAAGGCACGATCGTGGGGCGCGGCACCGAGGCCAAAACCCTCCGTGAGGCGAATATCGAGGACGCCACAGTCATTGTGGCTGCTAGCAATGACGATGCGAATAATCTCTCTATCCTCATTACCGCAAAACAGCTTAATAAAGACATTGTGACTATTGGTCGCGTGAGTCACGAAACCGATAATGTGTTATTCGAGCACGCACGCTGTGATTATATTTTTAGGCGTAGCCAGGTTATCGCCAACCAGGTGCTGACCATAATTTCGCGCCCGCTGGTTGCCCGCTTCATTCAGTATTCAACCACACTTTCGCCGAAAGCCACCAACGATTTAATTCAACGCATCAGCAACCTAACACATCACCGCGACCCAAGCACCTGGCGCTTGGTGATCACAGCGGAACGCGCACCGGCCCTATTCAACCACGTCGACCGCGGAGGCAAGATCACCATTGCGCAACTGTGTGAGCATCCGCGATTTGCCAACGAAATGGCCATTCCACTGCTGTTATTGCGCGGCGGGATGAGCCACCTCCTTCCGGACCCAGAAACACAAATCCAACTGGACGACGAATTACTGGTATGCGGACGTCAACACAAGACCATCTTGGCGCATCGTTTGCGCGACAATCACGAGCTAGTGGATACACTGATCAATGGCAACACACATGTTATCCCTCTGGTCCGCTGGCTGTACCGACGCAAACATCAACCGGCTCGAGTCAAACTTGATAAGCCGTAACGCCGAAGAAATCAACTCCGATAAGAACTACACCAACACAGCTTAACGTATGCAAAAACTCGATACTTTACTGGATCGGCTAAACACCGTAATCCTCGGCAATCCACTGGCCACCAAACTGGCCGTCGTCTGCCTCTTGGCACGTGGCCACCTTTTGATCGAAGACATACCGGGTGTTGGAAAAACAACGCTATCGCACGCCCTAGCAAATCTGTTTGGACTGCCATTTAAGCGTGTTCAGTTCACCAGCGATTTGCTGCCGACTGACATCATCGGCATGACGATTTTTGATATGGAGAGCAAAAAATTTCATTTCAAGAAAGGCCCTCTATTCACATCAATTCTACTAGCAGACGAAATTAACCGTGCCACACCGAAGAGCCAAAGCGCGCTTCTTCAAGCCATGGAAGAAAAAGAAGTCTCGATTGAGGGTCGGCAAGTAAGCTTAAGCAATCCGTTTTTTGTGATTGCCACTCAGAACCCGTTAGAGCAAAGTGGCACGTTTCCATTGCCCGAGTCACAACTCGACCGATTTCTAATGCGCCTATCACTTGGCTACCCAAGTGCCGAACATGAGCGCAAACTACTACTGCAGCAAAATAAGCGCACCGAATCGGACTCCGCGATTTTCACACAAGACGAAGTCGCCAATTTGATTTCATTGGTAGACAAAATTCACGTTAGCGAGTCACTGGTAACCTACCTACAAACATTGTTGGCGAAGACCCGAGAAAGCGGTGTATTTGTGACCGGCCTCTCGCCGCGCGCTGGTTTGCAATGGCTGCAGGCTGCCAAAGCCCTGGCCATGCTCGAAGGCCGCGACAAAGTTTTGCCTGACGATATCAAACTGTTAGCACCTTACACGGCTGCACACCGTTTACACTGCGCTGACGGCTCGGACACAGTCACTGAATTGGAGTCCATTATTAACAGTACCGAAGTTCTGTAAACCGCAACGCCCCGATTCGAGCCAGCTATGCACGAATTCACTATCGGTCGACGCCAG
>JAUHZM010000339.1 GCA_030426005.1 Gammaproteobacteria bacterium | reverse complement strand
TAGTGGGCTGGAAGCCTTCACCATGCACAGTAATCACGCCCTGATTCTCAGAATGAAAGACATTACCATCCAGTTCATTGACGACGGGCTTGATCGCGCCAGAGGTGGCAGCAATAAGCTGCTGCGAGTATGCTCGCCATTGGCCAGAGCCACGTAAATTTTGTGCGCCATCAATGGCCACCTGATACTGCTCGCCAGCCTGCCTTGCAAAGGCGATTTCGAATCGACGTGCGCTCGCGCCATCCTGATCAAGAGCAGTGACTTGGACATCCACAGGCTCTTGTGTAGCCAATTCGGTCACAGACACCACACCAGGCGTCAACACAGAATCCACATCCATTGCTTCGTTGAAGCTAATGATCAAAGACTCAGAATCGCTGATATAACCTTGGTGTGGAATCGATGATGCGAGAACCAGAGACGCCGGAAGTTGCATCGTCCGCAGACCCGCTGAATCGGCACCGACAATTAAGCGATCACGATACACATCGATAACGTCCGCTGACTCGTTGTTGCCCGCAGATACCACGTACGGTGACCACGGATTCGTGATGTCCAACACAATCACACCGGCCGCATCGGCACTGACAAACAACAGATTACCAATCACCTTAACACGCCGTGCGGTCGCCTGTTCATTCTGCAAGGCATTCAGGTCAATACGCAGTGCGGGTTTCACGCCATGGGTGTCAACCACGTCGACGCCCTGCTGGCCGAGCGCGGCAAACATCACATCGGCATAAAAATCGACATCGAATACCGTGCTATCAAAATTAAAATCACGGGTTAATTCAGGGTCATCTAGATTGACGGCCGAAATCTGATCTGGGCCTGCCGATGCTGGCTTTGAAGCCGTCTCTGAGATCCAGGCTGGTGGGCATACTCCCCAAACGGCAGACTGACCATTACCGCCGGCGTACAACCATTGGTCGTGATACGCCATCAACTCACCACCTCTGATCTGCAACGAACTCGGCAGGCTTATTGGATCGTCTGGAACAATAAAACTGAACTCCTGCAAACTGCCGGAAAGAGAACGCCCTACTTTGCTAGTGCACTCTTTGGGCAAGTCATCCACATCCGCACCGCTGGTTTGCGTGCTGTACACACTGTAACCAACTTTCTCCAGGTCGCGCGTGATCCCGCCACTGGAAACACGATTTAGAACTTGCAGCCCGTTTTGCTCATCGAAATTAAGGCGCATCACACCCGAGTTACCAGCGGCCACATACAAGCGCTTGTGAGCGACCCCATCCTCGTGCTCAGTGACTGGCTGCAAACGTAATGAGTCTACCGAAAAGGCCAAATCATCTGCACTGCCGCGTAAAGATTCAAGCTCAACCTCTTCTTCCGGCGTGAGCGCGGGTTTGTCAATCAGGTGTTCGTGCTCAATGAGTTTTTTATTCAAGGCTTGGTATCGCGAATATCGCTCAAGTACGACTCTACCCTCTTCACCACTTGGCAACGACGGAACACCACCAACTAATAATGGTTGGGTCGGGTTTTGCACATCAAAGGTTGCGGCCAGGTTCGACTCATTAAACTGCGGCAAGCGAAGTACGTCCGTGAACGACCAGGAGCGAAAATAGCCTGCGGTCGTCGCAGCAACACCAGTTTCCTGATCAACATAGATATCCAGCGGATTGACGAGCGCCGCAGACACCTGTGAGAGCTGTGTGATTCCGTAACCGAAGCCCTCTTCTCCGGCAAGGCGGGTCTTGTTGCCATAGCGATCGGTGCCATACACCGTATTCAGCCCGCTAACCCCACGCGGTGTGACGAATTGCAAGGTGTCGCTCGCCAAAACTCGCAGTGACTGTACTGGCATCGAGCCAATCGTGACATTGAGCCCAGTCATGACCGTATTGCCTGGCTCAAAACCTTTGCCGTGGAGCGTCACGAGTGTGCCGCCTTGGATCGGCCCCCAACGTGGTGAGAGCGTTTCAAACTCTATCGCATCGTCCACTTGTAATCCGGCACGATACACGGCACGTTGCGGAATACCTAGCCGAGTCACGATCACACTCACATCGTATTGGCCGGCTTCGGCAATCGGCGACACGTCAGCAGTAATGATTGCGATACGAGGATCCTCCGAATCGGCTTGGATATCAGAGACTGCAAGCTGCTGATCGCCAACGAACACGCTGACATCGTCAATTCGATTTGGAATACCCTTACCCGCGATCGTGATCGTCGCCGGTTTATTGGTGACGATGCGTCGCGGTTGTACAGACTTAATCGTGCTGCTCACCACGGAACCACCACGATAGGTAAACGGCATTCGTTGCGTGGATCTCAAACGATAGAGTTCCAGATTAATCTGCTCGCCATTACTGAGGATCGGCTTACTCGCCACCAAACCAGCGCCCACCTCAAGCAACAATGAATCGCCCGAGGTCAATGCCGAGGGTTGCACGAGCTGGATCAAAGCATCATTGTTTACGATGGAAACGTCAATCGGCACTGGCTGGCCGCTAGCATTCAACAGGGTGAAATATTGTGTATTTTCCGCAAATTGATCGATCGCTTTATTGAACCGTACGCGAATTGTGGCCAAACCATCAGCGTCAAAGTCAAGCAGGCCATTAACTGGATCGACACCGTGTATCTTGAGCACCGCATCCGGTGTTTCCTGCAGGACGCCTCGGCCCAGTGTACTTACGCCACCACCGAGCACGGAATATGGGGTCGCCAATACTGTATCGATCGAATTACCGTTGTAGGCTTCGTAGCTATCAACGTATACCGGGCGCTGAGGGTCCGTCACGTCATAGCTGGCGATACCTGCTGTGCCAGTGGCCACATACAAGGTGTTGCCGTACAAAGCGATATCCAGGCTTGGCCCCGGAATTCGATAGGCGATGCGCGGGTTGAGAATATCCTCGATGTCCACAACCACGGTACCCATGTCACCAGCGGATAAATAAGCGTAACGAGGCCTTGGGTACGCCTCATTGCTGTTCTCGACTA
>JAUHZM010000044.1 GCA_030426005.1 Gammaproteobacteria bacterium | reverse complement strand
TTCTTTTGCGCTTTAGGCATCCGTTTTTGAGTTAGTGAATAACGCCGATTCTAGGGGCTTGTTCGATCGTTTTGGGTTTTCTGTTCTGAAATCTGGTTGGCTTAGTTTCCTTATTCCATCTCTTCTATCTTGGTGTGCTCTGGGGCAGGGCGTGCGCTTAGCTTTGAACGCGTGATGACTCGATCATGTGTATTCGTGGTCGATGTTTATGGCTATGATCCGTCATCGGCTGCACTTTTTTCTGCACCATTCTAGTGCAATGGGGTTCGATTTAGCTTCCTGGTAGCGTGTTTCTGCACTGATAAGAGGCTGGGAGTGGTGCGTTGAGGAGTTGCCTTCCATATATATGATTATTATTCGCATATGCTATTGCGAATCATTCTCATTTAAAATATGATCGCTGCGTGTTAAATAATCCCCCATTAAAAGTAGCATGCGATCATTTATCTTGTTCTTAACGTCAATGGCGTCGTTTTCGGCCTTGGCGCATACCCCATATTTAAAGCCCTTTTCGTTCGAGCCAGTGGCTGGTGATCGAGTGACGCTGGATGCGTCGTTTGCCGAGAAGTTCTTTGTGCCAGAAGCGGCCTTCAATAGCGACACCTTTGTGGTCGTCACGCCATCGGGTGAGTCCGTTACGCCGGAGAGTAAAGTCGACCTTAAAACGCGCACGGTGTTGGAACACGCCTTGCCAGAGGAAGGCACATATCGGTTTTCTACCGGCTCACGATTCGGTGCGGTGTTTCGTACCTATGAGTTGGACGGAGAGCGACGCTCTGTGCGCGGTGAAGAGGAGCCGATACCAGAGGGCGCGAATGTCATTTTGCACTTTCAATCTGTGACGAAGGCGGAAGCGTATGTTAGCAAAGGTGCGCCGAGTAACACCGTGTTAGCCGCGCAGAAATCAGGATTGGAGATTGTGCCGGTGTCGCATCCCAACAATTTGTTTGCCGGCGATGCCTTTGAGTTTCAGGTGTTATTTGATGGCGAGCCGATGGCGAACTTTGAACTGAATGCGCACCAAGGTCGCGATCAATTTAGTGAAGATAAAGGAATAACGCTCACCACCGATGCGCAAGGAAAAGCGGTGCTCACGGCGGAAAATCAGGGCGTGTACCTAATTTTTGCACGTCATCGTGCGCCAGCACCAAGCGACGCAGCCGCGCCAACGTATAGCCATACCACCACACTGACTGTGGAAGTTTTCTAACCCCCTTCTTGAGTGAACAGAGGTTTAATCATGACGAACAATTACCGATTACTGATTCTCGCCCCATTGCTGGGTTATGCGTTGAGCGTGAATGCGGCGCCGCACAATAAGCCGGGCGTGATTCTGGATTACGATTTAAATGCCGATGACAAGCTGTCGATGGAGGAATTCGTCGAAGCGCGACGCACACGTTTCACCAAAACCGATACTGATGGTAACGGCACGGTGGACGAAGTCGAATACGTGTATGAATACGAAGGGCGACTACAGAAACAGCTGGAAGTTGCACGGGAAGCGCAGGTTGCGCAAACCGGTACGAGATTTAAGGCCATCAATAAAGATGAGGATGCCTACATTAGTCGCGATGAGTTTATCGCCTCCGGGAAGCGCGGATTCGATTATTTAGATGTCAATCAGGATGCAGTGATTCTGGCCACCGATGCAGATCCAGTGCGCGAGAAAGCCAACAAGGCCGATGAGAAACAACCGTTACGTCGACGTTTTTCGATCGGTATGCCGTCGAGCCACAATGTCGCGGGCATGGTCGCTCTGTATGACACGGATGGCGATGACAAAGTGACCTATGACGAGTATCTCGCGGTGCGAGAAGCGCAATTCAAGCGAACCGATGCCGACGGAAATGGCCTGATCGATGAAAAAGAATATTTGTTCGAGTTTGAAGATCGTCTGGACGCGCAAATAGCCGAAACGCACGAGTCTCAAATTAAGCAAACTTACGTGCGGTTTGGTGTGTTGGACAAGGATGAAGATAAGGCCATGACCTTCAAGGAGTTTATGTTGTCCGGCGCGCGGTCGTTTAATCGTTGGGACACCAACGGCGATGGTTGGGTAACGGTATCTGATCCGGCACCAGCGCCACGCAAGAAGCCTAAGAAGGACAAGGAAACAGCGCAAGCGGATTCTAAGTCGGTCGCGGTAGGCATCACCGCCAAGGACTAATCTGAACTGGCTTAGGTTGGGATAAGTAGGATGTATAAATCGAGCAAATTAGTGCTGTGTTTGATGCTGGTGGTCAGTTTTTCTGGCAACGCATTCGCGGCGCAAAAACACGACGTGCTGGGTCAGTTTGCTGGCCAGCCTGTTGAGTTGGTGTTAGCCGATGGTCGCAGGTTGGATGCAAACCAACGGCAATTTTTGACCGCGTTAGTGCAGGAGTCGGATGCCGCATTGAATCAGGTCGGTAGTCAGTCCGAACTCGGGCAAATAAACGCAGCGCGACACGGTGTGTTATCGACGTGGTTGTATCAGGCTATTTCGCGTTGTGAAACGTGGCGTGAAGCCACAGACGGTCGAATTAGTTGTCGTCACGGCGCGCTGGAAACGTACTGGAAACGGCAGATTGACGAACTGGGACAGGCCCCGGACCGACGTGAGGCGCGCCGCTTAGCGCGTGATGCCAACGAGGCGACGGTGCAATTGAATGACAAGCATGCCATCAAGTTTGATGCTGCAGTTGAGTGGACCTTAGCGTCAATCGCGGCATCAGTGATGCTGGACGCAGTTGCAAACGAAGTATCGACTTTGTTGCCGGGTCACGGGTTTGCCTTAACTCATGGCGAGGCGCGAATTGCGCGAGGAATTAACCCAGCGGATGCGTGGTTACGGTCGAGACAAACGATGGCTGGCGATGCATTAGAGGTAGTCACCGATGGTGCGATGGTCTCGTTTACGCCCTGGGAGGTGCAACGAAACGTCGAGCGACGCCGATTCCCCGGTTGGATTGATGCTCGTTCCGGTTGGCCGGCGGCTAAGCATGCCTCGGTTGTGGTTGCGTCAAGCGCATTGGATGCCAAGGTGTATAGCCTGTTGGCCAGTAGTGTGCCAGCGCAAACGTTGTTCGAGTCCTACGTCGAGACTGCAAGCTCGTTGTTGTTGATCGCTGAAGATGGACGCATCCAGACGCATGGCCCGGTGTTCGCGGGCATGTCGACGCGTGCCGACGCAGTTGCGGGTCAATTACTAGGGTTTAGCATCGACCTCGAGATTCCAGAGATTAACGAGAGCCCGTATCACCAACCCTATGTGAGTGCCTGGATTTCAGATAAGCAGCAGAAGCCGGTGCGGAATTTGTTACTGCTGGGCGATGAAAAGCGCTGGATGCGCGAACTCAGAGTGTGGTGGCGACGAATAGGGCGCGCCAATAGCTCAATTATTGATGGTTTAAGCGGCGCGACGCGTAAGCCCGGACACTACACGATTGCGTGGGATGGACTGGATGATTTTGGTCAGCCGGTGTCCGACCGTGAGTTGATCCTGCACATTGAAGCGAGTCGTGAGCATGGCGGGCGCACCTATAAATCAATTCCCCTGCAACTCGATGCACTGCCGGCAGGCAAGGTGCTCGAACGTGATGGCGAGCTGGGGCAAATCAGCATACGTGTAGAAGATGCCGCTACGACGGTATCCGCGCGTTAATTCTTACATCGACTATATCGGGTAAGGCGAAAAACATCTTTGAAGTAAGGTTTTGCGGAGATAGTAATGAAATTTTATAAACAAGTGAGTGTGTTGAGCGCAGCGTTGCTCGGTGCGCAAGTTAGCACTCTGGTCAGTGCGCAGCAGGCCGATTTTGGTGAAGTGACAGAGTTGCCAAAGTTGGTGGTCGAAGAGGCGCACGAAAACAACGTATCACACACCATTCGAAAGATGGATGCGCTAGAGATTCAGCGTTTGTCGATCAGCAACATTGAAGACACCACGCGTTATATTCCGGGTGTGCAGGTGAATGATGGTGGTAACCGCTTTGGCGACGACGGATTTAATATTCGCGGACTGGAAGGCGATGCCGTGGCGGTTACGGTGGATGGTGTTTCGTTAGGTGAGACGCTGAATCCGCCTAATTTTGCACCCTACGGTATGTATGGTTCAACGCGCGGCCAAACCGAGTTGGAGCATGTAAAGGCGGTCACAATCACCAAAGGTCCGAGTGCCGTGATCAATGGTGGCAGTGCGTTGGCTGGGTCAGTAGCGTACACAACCTTGTCGGCGTCTGATCTGTTGCAAACCGTGGAAGGGAACACCTACTTCGGGATCGAGACCGGTTTTGACTCGCGTTCTGATGAGTTGATGGTGAGCGCTAAGCTGGCCAATCGAAGTGATCGCTTGGAATCGATGCTGTTGTACACCGTGCGCGATGGCGATGAAATGAAATCGCATGATTCGGGTATTGATATCGTCGGTGCAAATCGTGGTGAGGCAGACCCTTTCTCGATTGAGTCCGATGCGATTCTGGCGAAATTCGCCTACCTGCTGTCCGATACTCAGCGCCTCGGTGTGGTGTATGACTCAGTGGATCGCACCGCTGATGGGACACCGCTCTCTCGTAATAGTTCAGAAGCGTACCCAAGCAGCTACGACAATTTTCAAACTCTGGATGAAAATAACAAGGAACGTTATGGTGTGTTTTACGAGTTAAGCAGCTTAGATAGCGCGTTGTTCGATAATCTAACAGTCGCCTTTGACGTGCAGGAGCTGTTTAGTTCCGGCTTGACTGCATTCGAATACTCGGCCGGTGGCGAGACGTATCTACGTCAGGAAGATCGCAGTTTTACGCAGGAGTCAGATTCATTCACCGTGGACTTTAGTAAAGGCATTGAAGGCGCTGTGCCGCAGACGCTGTCATATGGGTTTGCTTGGGTAACCAAAGAGTTTAGTAATGACTTGTATGACCGCCGGTTTAATGGCGTAACGGTCGATACGGGTTCCCGTGATGGCTATCCCTTTCGCGATCCAAACTGGATTCCAGACACCGAAGCAGAAACCTTCACAATCTATGTAAGCGATGAGATCCAATTGAACGACAAGCTCGGTCTGACTGCCGGTGCCCGCTACGATTCAACCTCATATTCGCCTCGTAGTAACGAGTCGTTTGCGGATACGTCTGGAGACAGCGTGAAGGACGCGTCATTTGATGCCTTCGCTGTGGAGTTGATTTTGGACTATGAATTTGTCGACGGCCACAGCTTGCTCGCGAGTGTAAGCCAGGGTTTAAAAGCGCCAACCGTGCAAGATTTGTATCTAAACACTAATGGCAGCGCCAGTATTGTTGATTTGTACACCGGTCGTGAGTTTGTCGATCTGGACACCGTGGCGAATTCTGATCTGGAATCTGAAGAGTCCACGAGTTTTGAATTGGGCTATAAACTGGAAACCAGTAAAGCCAGTTTAACCGTGACGGGTTATCACACCGAATACAGCAACATGATCCAGAACGTGAGCTTGTTCCGCGACTATGGCGCTGAGGTTACCTCAATGGTGTGTAGTCGTTTTGGTTGTTCGACTTCCGTGGTGACCGGCGACGATTATTATCAGCCGCAGAATGTAGGCAAAGTCGACGTCAACGGGATTGAGGTGGATGCAGTCTATGCCTTCACCGACAACATCTATACCAAGCTGACCTACGCGACGATTGACGGTGAATACAAGGATACCTTGGTCAATGATCACAATGTCGGCGACAAGCTCGAGACCGCCGCGCCAGATTCGGCGACGCTCAGCCTTGGCTTTAATTCTCAGGAGAATGACTATGGCATTGCACTGCATGCCGTGTGGTTCGACAAAGTGGATGTGTCAGACGATCTCAGCTTTACCTCACTTAATAATGGTTCTGGGCCAGCATATTACCCGGACTCATACACCGTCATGGATCTGTCAGCATTCTATCGTGTGAATGACAAGCTGAGTTTGACTGCCGCAGCGTATAACGTGTTTGACAAAAACTACTTCCGCTGGGAAGTGGTGAACAGCGTTCGCAATGGCGCTGGTGGCTTTTTCGGTGGCGTGGCCGAGCAAGGCTACCAGCGTTATTCCGAACCAGGTCGTTCATTTAGTGTGAACTTGCAATACCAGTTTTAGGTTTGGTCAATATGGTTGACCATTAGTGAAAGCCGCGCTCTGGGTGGAAGTAGAGCGCGGCTTTTTTTATTTGGGTCTCAGCCAGCCAATACTAAGTACATAACGACACCCGAGCTCAATCTTAGTGACAGAATGTAGTGACACATCAGGTCTAAAAAACTTGATGCGCGTTGTTTCAAAAATAGGGTTTGCGCAGTGAAACTCGCCGCCGGATTGAGCGTGTTTAAGCACGAGGTTTAATCGATAGTGGCGCCCATCACGTACCTCATCCCTGTGCTCGGGGACATGGCATCCCTGCGGAAATCGCAACAGATAGACGTCGAAGCGAAGTGGCCAGCGTGCGGTCGCGATGAGCATTTTATCGTAGCCTGTTGCTTGACGCCCTTTCTGCCATTTAAGCCAACGGTACATGCTCAGTTTCTGCGTCGACCTAATCCGTGCCGTATCATCATTTTTAATTGTGAGTGGCCTAGCGCTGTCGCATTAACGCCACCGCCGCGCCCGAGGAAATAAACGTGACTCCAGCGCCAACGTTTAAGCCGGTGACCAGGCGTGGTCGCCTCGTAAGCCAGATTGAGAGTTGTGAAGAAAAAATACCCATCAGGCTAAAGCCCAGCGCGGTCAGAAAGGCAAACCACGCACCATAGCCTAACATTTGCACACTCACGGAGCCGAGCTCAGGATTCACAAACTGAGGGATGAACGCGAGTACAAATAAGCCGGGTTTGGGATTTAACGCCGCTGATAAGAAGCCAGTCAAAAAAATACTTTTCATCGCTTGCTTTTTAGCTGGTTCCAATGAGAACAAGCTTTTTGATTTTAATACCTTGATGCCGAGGCAAATTAGGTAAGTCGCGCCAATTATTTTCACCACGTAAAACGCCAATTCTGATGTTTGTATCAGGAGCGTGAGTCCCATTGTCGCGGCCAAAACATGGAACAGGATGCCGCTGCCTGACGACACGCCGCTGATGATCGCGGCTAATTTTCCTTGGCTAAGGCCACGGCCTATTGCCAACAAGTTGTCTGGGCCCGGTGAGATGACTAATAGCAGGCAAGCTGTTGTGAATGTAAGTAGGACGTCCGTTGGAAACATGATGCACCTCGGTAAATTGGCGAGTAAGGGTTGGACCAGAAGAAGCTTACAGGCAAACGACTCTACAAGCGAGGGTGGCTAGCGCATCACTAGCATGAAGCATGGTAATCGTTAGCGGGCTTATGTGATTGACAGCGCGCTGTAGTGATGCGCATGCCAAGAGAGCAACATCGCAGGGCATATTTTCTGAATGTTTAAAAGCATTGGTATGACCATAGTATGATTATATTGTATTACCAATAATCATATATGGTATGACCAATATCTATGATATTGTTTGGCATGTGTCAACAAAGCCTGACTAGTTACGTAATAAATCAATCAGAAGTCGTGGCTGGTTTTGAAGACACTTTGATTCCAACCAACTTAATTTTTCTAAAGGAGCACACAATGGAGAAAACCCATTTCGCATCGAGAGTCTCTCAATTCGTCATTGCGCTATTGTCGTTGTTGTATTTTTCGGTGGTGTCAGCCGCTGAAGTGGAACCCGTCTCAGTTACTGCATCGAGTCATGACGGCAATGTCCCCGGCAATACCTTGGATGGCAGCTTGTCAACACGCTGGTCTGCACAGGGTAATGGTCAGTGGATTCGATTTGACCTAGGGAATACCTACACGGTTGATAATTTGAGAATCGCTTTTTATAAAGGCAACCAGCGTACCGCGAACATTGATATTCAGGTCTCGTCTAATGCGTCGTCCTGGAGCACCGTTTGGTCTGGGCCACAACCATTATCGACCACGGGCTTGCAGAATTTTGAGGTGACTGACACCTCGGCACGGTATGTTCGTATCGTAGGTTACGGAAATACATCCAACAATTGGAATAGCCTCACTGAAGTGGATATATATGTAACTGGTTCGGGTTCTGGCGGCGGTGGAGGCGGCGGCAGTAACGGTCAAATCCCGCAGCTGCTACTCGACACGATGGATGACTCAGAAGGTGGCAGCCCTGTGCAAGGCAACTCACTGGTATTTAATGCCTTGCAGGCGCAATACACCACGCCAAATGGTAACGGTTGGCGACACGAGATGAAGGTGCCGCCCGCAGATCGGTTGCCAATGGATCAAACCTACGAACTTTTACAAGCAGATTATAAAATTGATCTGTCAGACGGCGGCAAGATGATCGTTGCCCAGTACCATACCAGCGGTTTAGGGACGACTATGAAAGTCTATGTGTCAGACACCAACGAATCGGGCTTTTTCGATAGCACGCACACTAATGGCATTTTCGATGTGTATGTGCGTATGCGAAACACGAGCGGTACGGAGCTCAAATTTCCGCTTGGCACGATTCAGTCAGGTGATACTTTCAACCTGCGGGTCGAGAATAATTATGGGAGTTTGACGGTGAGCGCTTTAGGCACAACCCAGCAAATGACGGTGCAGACCAGTAGTGCCGATTACCTGAAATTCGGTAATTATCTGCAGTCGCAAAACCCTAATGGAAATGTTAATTGCGGTACCAAGGGTGATTCAAACTCATTTGCCGCATGCTACAACAGCTTCAATATCAATACCGCGTTGGTCACCATGACCAACATTACCTACCAACGAATTGAGTGATTATTCACTCCAAGTAGGTAGTCCTGAAGGGCAATGCCGCGCTGGTGTTGCCCTTTATTACTGGTCTTCAGCTGTTGAATTGCGTTGCCTAATAATGTTCTTCTTTTACCGCATTATAGGTCACCATCCCGTCTTGGCGTTGAAGAGCTTGTCGAATTCGCTGCTGACCTTGCTGACGAATCGCTCTTTGTCCTTTAAGTTGCTTTGGTTGATGTCTTTGATGGAGTTGAGTAAGAACATCACCGAGCGGGCCTGTTCCTCAGAAAATTTATCCAGTGATCGCTTCATCACTTTTTCAGGTTTCGCAATGGCATCTTCGCCATCGCCAAAAATATAGATACTCGACATCAGCAAGTCTGAGGCTTCTTTTTCCGATCTACCAAGCTCACTCTGAAACAATGAGAGGAGTGTTTGTTTTTCATCGCTACTGATTTCGCCATCGATCTTCGCAACCGAGGTCGCCAGCATGGCGGCAACTTCCAGCGGTCCCTCTAATGAAAACACCGGGTTGCCTTCATACTTTTTACGCCATGCTCTTCGGCGACGCCAAGTGAACGGATTGAGCCAGCCAATGTCGATTCCGGCGTCCGCTAAACGATTAAATAGGACCAATATGGTGACGATCAGGCCGAGGACGCCGATGATAATGTGCATGGTTAATTTCCTGTTGCGTTGGCTAGGCGATTTAAAGCGGTCGCGCAAATACTTGATGAGTTTGCTAACTCTATTCGGTTGAAGGTTCCAGTTTCCCTCTGGTTAGAAAGTAAAACCTGCCCAATCTTAAAAGACGAAGTGCTTGTTCGCCAAGTTGAAGGTTGAAAAATAGTGAGAGTATTGACCGAATATGTAAGATGAGCTGCCAGTTCAGAATTCCTAACCGACTTTATAAAACGAACATTAAACTTAAGACTGAGTTTGTGTTGGAACTATCAAAAAGTCTCTAATGTTCCGCTGTGGCGCCCTTGTTATCGTAAAAAACAGGGTAAACCACTCGAACTTGAGTTAAATGTCCCAATAAGCAATAATCCAGTTTTATTTGGGGTTGATCTAAAAAGATGGATTTTTCTCGTTCATTACTTTTCTTCGTATTTTTTTCGCTAATATCATCCAGTTTGGGCGCGGCTGGGCTGAGCAAGGAAAAACAAGCTCAGTTACTGGAGAGTTTGCAAAATTACAAACAAATTGAAGGTGAAGAAAAAATAAAAGGGGATCAGCAACAAGCAAATGGAGCCAAGTGCCACCCACGCGAGGCTCCCAAGAATAGTTACTGCCTGGAAAAAAAATATATCTCCGGTGACTACTTTATTGTACGAGTAGCATTTGAAAAGATGTCCAAGACTCCAACTCAGCCCAACGCAGAGTTTATTAGAGAAAATGGGGTATTAAGAAAAGATTTATCTAGGCGAAAAGCTTTCCTTAGAGACTGGTCGGACCAAATCCTCAGAGAGTACGTCGGTAAAGATTACCAAAAATTCAACTCGGCCGAGTTAGAAATGGTAAACAGTCGAGTGGTTGTTGTGAAGCTCACAGTATTGGAAGCAACAGAACTTACAGAGTTGCTAGCAAACCCAAGGGTCGTATTGGTAAGACATATCGGGAACCCAGATCACGCTTTAGAAGATGTAGCTAACTAGGCTAGTCGCAGGCTAGGCTAGTCGCAGGCAGTAGCCATCAAATTAACAAGAAGGGACTGTGAGCATGAAAGCTTTCTTTAAAAAAACTACTCTCCTATTTTTTTCAACAATAACACTAGCGGTAGCTCAAGAAATCGCGATTATCGACCAAGGTCGTAACACTACCATGACAAATAGAGGGGCATTTTACAATCCCTCGTGTATCAGCCATCAAGAGATCTGGTTTTCTGGAAATGGATATGTGGGAAGCAACCCCGATGTATTAAAAGGAAACCATGTTGGGATATCGAGTGTTGATCTATGTAAAAACAGTCATTTTAGTGATGAGGAAAATGGAGCTTTTGTACCGAGAACTCGGAGTCTTCCAGCGCTAAATGATCTTAATGCCCCGTATCAAAGAGTAACGATGGTACTAAATGGCATTATCCCATTCTACGACTTTCAAGCCCCGTATCAAAATATGGTCTTTGGGTCAAACCTCAAACATGGTACTCACGTTGCGAATGCGGCTTATGAGTTTGATAACTCTGTTAAACGAAAAATGGTGCAAGTTTTTCGAATTGACGATAGGAAAGTCGACCCTAAAAATTGTGACATTAATGCTCCTCGAACTATCAATCCTAGTTCTGCCACCATCGGCCACGTAGGGAAGGTCGTTGAAGCCTTACAAGAAATAGCCCAAGACCCTGATGGCGTAGATGCAATAAACATGTCAATCGCCTTTAGGTCTTCTTACTGCCAACGACAGCAAAATGAGTTCATTCCCGACGCATGCACCTTCAAGGACGGTCAAGATGAAGTCAATGAGTTGTCCAGGCTAGGAATACCGTTCGTAGTCGGATTATTAAATGAAGATATTGATTCTCGTGAGGAAACATGGCCCGCATGTTTGGACGGAGTAATTACAGTCGGCTCTGAGAATGACAATGAAAACTTACAAAATGGCGGTATAGGTGTAGGCGGGGATATGTCAATTGACTTTTTCGCTAAAAATACCGTTACTGACAATGGTGGTGCCGCGGGCAATAGTATGGCGGCACCACGAATTGCAACTGCGTTCGCATTGCTAAAGACAGCCGTGCCCCAAAGCACGATTGGTGAGAGAATCGAGGCGCTAAATAAAGCTAGTTCATTAAAGAATACTTATCGAGTTCATGGAACTAACTACACAGCACGATATGTAAAACCAGACCAAATCCCGAATGCGATTATAGAGTTAGAGAAGATCATTGTTGGAAATATTGACGGTATTGGGCATATTGACAATGCTGAGTATGGTTCAATTTATGGTGATAGTTCTTCAGATTACAGTTTTGAGATTGATTTCGATCACTTGATAGCCGTTGATTCTAAGGCATCTCCTGCAACAGCGTTTGGTGAAGCCGGTGAATCAACTGTTTCTAGTATTCGTGATGTTGTCCTGTCTTTTGATGCCAAAATGTCGAACGACTCCTTTAAAGCGAACGGTTTTGAGATTTTTATTAATGGTTCGAAACAAGAGGCAACAACGCTGTTTATCAATAATGAAACCTTCACCTACACGCTTGAGCGTACGTTATTCGCTTCAGGGAAAAACACCATTCGAATTGCACCAAGGTATTATGACCGACCTTGGGGCCTTACCAATATCGAAGCGGAGTTTACACCCGTAGTAGCATTGTCGTTGAATCAACTGGATGGGAATGAGTATGGTTCGGAAGGCGACCCGGAAAGACCAACGGGGCTACGCGCAACATTCGAAGTACCCGACACGAATGAGGACGTTCTTTTCTACGTAACGGGCTGGGGACTAAGGAGTTCTGACGAAGTAAAACTCTATTTGAATGGTAACGAATACGGCTTTTTAACCAAAGGAAGTAGTTATAGTGATCTATACAGTCCACAAGATACATTCAGATTTGCGAAAGCTGACCTCGCAAGCGGGTCAAATGTAATCGAGTTTGTTCAAAAAGAAGGTGCCACAACTTGGGGCGTCAAAAACATGTTTGTAACGCTGGATACTCCAGTTCCAACATTGCCGCTTGGTATAAGAAGCACCGTGCAATATGGCAATAATTACGGGACGAATGAGCATCCTGTACGTCTTGATGTTACGTTTACACCTTTAAGCCAGCATGACCACAATATTTCATGGAATGGGTACGACATTGATCGCGGTAATGGCTCCGGAACTAATGATGTCAGCCTTTATCTTAACGACGTTTTCATTAAGCAACTTAATTCCACGAGTAATAATCGTCTCGGCAGCACCGAGTCATTTACGCTGGCTGCACGATTGTTCCGCTCTGGATCGAACACACTCTCGTTTCGAGTAAACGGCTTTGCGCGGGATGCGACATGGGGTGTGACTAACTTGCTGGTAAGAGCCAGTACGATTCTTGATTTGGATGATGAGAATACGCTTGAAAAGGACTATGGTTACTACACCAAGTATCGTGGGCTAGTGCCAACGGGTTGGACTCGACAGTATTCAACACAAGAGCATCAAACCCGGCTTTACGCCACATTTGAATCCAGTGCTTCTCAGGATAAATTGATTCCAATTACTGGCTGGGATATCGACTCCCCAGACGAACTTGGCGTGTATATAAACGGTACCTTTTTAAAATACGTTAATAGTGCAAGCTCATCCTCCGTCTACAGTACACCGGAACTATTAAGAATACCGAAAGCCAATCTACTATCTGGAATCAACACTATTTCATTCAGAACTGACGTGGTAAGCGGGTTCAACAATGAGAAGTGGGGTGTATTCTTCGGTCAAGGTCGAAATATGAGTGTCGCCCCAATTATGCTTCTTCTGTTAGATGAATAGAAAATACCGTGGATATCAATGGGCGGTATGGGTACGTCCTGTTCAGTTTAAAGCCACCAGTTTTTCTGAGCTTCGAAAGCCGCTAGGTTGTTTTGTCTTTAGCAACGAGAAATTAAAAGTATCTGGCGGTGTAAGGCGATAAAAAGGAATAAACTCCGGTGACAAACAAGTTTTTTGGAGAAAGCAGAGACCTAAAAATATACTTTACTGAATATAAAGCCGCACTCCGTATGCACAGAGCGCGGCTCTAGCCATCCTTGGAATAAATCCTGAATTACAATTAGAGGATCAATGAAGCTGGGTTGGTGTACTCCAGGCCTTGCGCCTCGGCGACGGCTTTGTACGTCAGTTTGCCGTCGTGTACGTTGAGGCCGTTCAACAGATCTTTGTTTTGTTGCATCGCTGCTTTCCACCCATGGTTGGCCATGGCTAATGAGAATGGCAGCGTGGCGTTGTTCAGTGCGTATGTCGATGTTTGTGGCACGGCGCCAGGCATGTTAGCAACGCAGTAATGGACGACGCCATCAACCACAAACGTTGGGTCCTGATGCGTGGTCGGCTTGGAGGTTTCTAGGCAGCCGCCCTGATCAATTGCCACGTCTACGACCACCGAACCGGGTTTCATTTTACTGATGATCTCACGGGTGATTAGTTTCGGTGCGTTGGCACCAGGAATCAATACTGCGCCGATCACGAGGTCTGATTCGATGGCGAAGCGCTCGATCGATTCTGTGGTGGAATAAACGCAGTTAGCCTTACCTTGGAATTCGATGTCGAGTTCACGCAGTTTCGAAATTGAGCGGTCCAGAATCGTCACGTTCGCGCCCATGCCGCGGGCGATGTAGGCCGCATTTTGACCAACAACACCACCGCCGATAACCAGTACTTTGGCAGGTTCCGTACCCGGTACGCCGCCCATTAAGACACCACAGCCGCCCTGTGCGCGTTCCAGACAGTGCGCGCCCGCTTGTGCAGCCAATCGGCCGGCAACTTCACTCATTGGTGCGAGCAATGGTAGCGAGTTACCTGGGCCAGTGACGGTCTCATAGGCAACAGCCGTAACGCCAGATTCGAGCAACAGCTTGGTTTGCTCTGGATCAGGTGCCAGGTGTAGGTAAGTGAACAACAATTGGCCGCGACTCAGTTGTTTGCACTCTTGCGGTTGTGGTTCCTTCACTTTGATGATCATTTCGCTTTCAGCAAAAATTGCTTCGCTGCTGTCCGCGATCTTTGCACCCATTGCGCGGTACACGTCGTCTGTTAAACCAATCCCCGCTGCCGCGCCGGTTTCGATGGTGACTTCATGCCCGTTGGCGATAAGTTCTTTCGCACTCGCTGGGCTGAGTCCAACGCGGTACTCGTGATTCTTGATTTCCTTTGGCACACCGATTTTCATTCTGTTTTCCTCAATTAGGGGATGTGGGATTACTTGCAGGTAATTTTATCGGCCGCGTACCACTTTGGTAAGCGATAAATTATCTATATTCCTTGCAAAACGACAGATATTATCGTTTTTAATTTGTCTCATGGTAATATCATCTAAATCACCACAAATGACCAGTGATATTCAATTCTATGGAGTATTCTGACGAACCCAGCAAGCTCGATAAATACGATCGTCGTATTCTGGCGGCTTTACAATTAGATGGCCGCATCTCGTATACCGATTTAGG